>NZ_DASVSF010000011.1 GCF_036388275.1 Longimicrobium sp. | reverse complement strand
CGTCACGCCATGG
Source organism: Longimicrobium sp. (assembly GCF_036388275.1). Taxonomy (NCBI): domain Bacteria; kingdom Pseudomonadati; phylum Gemmatimonadota; class Longimicrobiia; order Longimicrobiales; family Longimicrobiaceae; genus Longimicrobium; species Longimicrobium sp. The sequence continues at coordinate 231,686 of NZ_DASVSF010000011.1, read as the reverse complement.
GAGTCGGGAGCGCCCGAAGTCCGTGACCCAACCCTTTAAGGGAGGGAGCGGCCGAAGGCGAGCTCGATGACTGGGGCGAAGTCGTAACAAGGTAGCCGTAGGGGAACCTGCGGCTGGATCACCTCCTTTCTGGAGACGCGAGTAGGCTCTTCTTCCCTCGGGGAGTCGAGCAGAAAGCATCTCACAGGTCGAACCGCACAGACACCCCGAACGTCCCTGGTTGAAGGGCCTGTAGCTCAGTTGGTTAGAGCGCACGCCTGATAAGCGTGAGGTCGGCCGTTCGAATCGGCCCAGGCCCACTGCCCTAAGTAGAGCCCCCGCAACGTGTTTACGTTGACGGGGGCTTTGCTGTTTTTCGGATATTTTCGGAAGGAGACCGGCGTGCGGGTACCACTGAAGGAGCCGTTCGCCGTCGCCGATGAAGCAGGCGGCGAGTTCCAGGTCCCGGGTAGGAAGGCTGTAGCACTCCGCCCAGGCAGTGCGGTCTGGCAGTGTGGTTTACCCGTCAGGGTGCGTCACGGTTCTTGCCCGCCGCGATCTCCCGGCCATCGCCTTGCGATCCGTATGGGTAATTCCGATATTTCCCATTTGACGTCGTGGTCGCCCTTTCCCCGTTCCCCACTCGTCCCGGTGGCGTACTGACGATGTACCGCGCATGCATCTTCTGCTGGTCGGCGCTGGGAGCCAACGAGTCGATCGAGCACTTTCCCGTCGGGCGCAGCCTGGCGTTCGACGCGGCGAAGGGGCGCCTGTGGGCTGTCTGCCCCAGGTGCGCGCGGTGGAACCTGGCGCCACTCCACGAGCGATGGGAGGCCGTAGAGGAGGCGGAGCGCCGGTTCCGCGACACGCGCGTGCGGGTGCAGAGCGAAAACGTGGGGCTGACGAAGCTCCGCGACGGAACCCGGCTGATCCGCATCGGCCGCGCGCTGCCGGGCGAGCTGGCGGTGTGGCGCTACGGGACGATCATGCAGCGCCGGCGCGCGGCGGCTGCAGCGGTGGTGGGTGTGACGGTAATCGCGCCGGCGGCCACGATGACGTTGATGGGGGGCTTTGCAGGGGCGGTCGCTTCGGTTTTCTTCCTGCTGATCCAGGGCCCGCGGCTCGCGGGCCAGTGGCGCCCCCGGCTGGAGTCCGGATCGCTCCTGCCGTACTCGGGGTTAGACGTGGACGTCTTCGACTTTCGAGCGGCCCGGCTCGCCTTCACCTTCGACGGGCAGGTGGGGCTGGAACTGGGGGTCCCGGAGGACGAGGTCCTGCCCGGGCTGGGCAGCTGGCGCGACGGCGCGCTGGTGCTGAACGCGGAAAACGCGCGCACCGTGCTGCGCCGGGGAATGCTGGAACTGAACGCCGCCGGCGCCGGCCGGGACGGGGTGCAGGCGGCGGTGAACCTGCTCGCGGCCAGCGGATCGGCGGAAATGTACCTGCGCCGTGGCGCCGCAGACCGGATGCCGATTAGTGACCGCTCCACGGACCGCTGGGTGCGGGACACCCGCAGGCTGGCGCTGGAAATGGCTGTGCACGACGAACTGGAGCGCGAAGCGCTGCGTGGCGAACTGGCCGCGCTGGAGGCGGCGTGGCGCCAGGCGGAGGAGATCGCCGGCATCGCCGACTGGCTGCCGGACGACTCCCCACCTGAGCCGCCGCGGCTGGACGCCGCCAGCTGACGGAGGGGCGATGTACCGCAGACTGCATCTTCTGCTTGGCGGCACTGGGCGCGAAAGAGGGATGCTGCAGCGCCGGCGCCCAGACCCGCCGTCCCTTCCGGGCGAATAGGCGTCTGGCCGGTGCGCCGCCGGGGTGTCCAAATGGGTGTCCAAACTGCCGGGCACGGTCCCGCAGCGGGGAAGCGGAACGTCGGCAGATCGCGCGTCCTGTCTAGGTTTTGTGACAGGCTGCGGTGTTCCAGTCCCCCCGGGAGCCGCTTGGTAAGCGTGAGGTCGGCCGTTCGAATCGGCCCAAGCCCACTGCCCTAAGTAGAGTCCCCGCAACGGATCACGTTGACGGGGGCTTTGCTGTTTTCGGAACTTTTCGCGGTGGGTAGCGACGGACGCCCAGCGGCGGGCACTCCGCGCTCGCTTGCCGTCGGACTGCTCGATGGGCGGCTCCTTCGCGATCCGCTGCACGGAACGTACGGAGAGATGCCCATCTTTGCTGCGATGGCGTTCGTGGAGAGGCCCCCGACTACACCACGGCCTGTACGGTGTGCCTGCCCATCATCGGATCATCCTCCCTCGCCTGCCGGTGGTGGGCAGCAGCCCTGCACGCAAGGGCGGAAAGATGGCGTCAGTGATCCTGGATCGTGCCGAGTCTAGAGAGGATCGGCGGCAGAGTTTCGGGAACTCACACCGTGTCCATCTGGTTGGTGGACTGACGGGAGTGGGCTCCGTGAACGCGTTGGGCAGTGGAAGATCGGGGCAGCAGGCGCTGGTAGTCGGGTCGCGTACAACCTGCTGCGCCTGGCTCGCCTGGCGCCGTGTTGCACGGCCCCGGCTGAGGTGAAGTGTGCTCGTAGAGGCCAAATACGGCCTGTACGAGATCAAAGCAGGCCGAAACCAAGCCGAATCAGCGACTTCAGCTCGTATGCGGCGGAAGTCCACAACTCCCCCCGCAACGACGAGCCCTCGGAGCCCGCCGTGTCCCAGGGGCGTAGTTCCCACCCGGCGGCTCCAGGCTTCCTCCCAGCGTTCCTGACCGGCCGCTTTCGGCCAATTGAATTTACAAACCTCAAAAATACCGGTGGCAACGAGATCCCGGGACCGTTCAGTCCAGCCGCTGTTCGTGCCCGGTAACGGGGGCGAGCGGGGGGTGAGCTTGACGCGAGGGGAAGTGATTTAGTAGAGTATCGTAACCACGGATCTTGGCGGATCACGTGAGGGGGGCGTCTCTCCATTGCCTTGGAGCGCTGGCGCTCCCCGTCGAGACGGGCGAGGTGAGCGAGCGGCAAGGGCGTCCAAGTCGCGCGACGCGCATGCCGCGAGCACCTCGTTCACCGGCGTTTCGCGGGTAATCCAAGCACAACCGAACGTGTGGCGGGCCCCAAGCTCGCGCATCGACGGACGATGCGGGAGCGCGCGCCGTACCCGTGAGCCCGGCCTAGCCGGCAACCCCGGCCGTCCGGCGGCGGCCGGGACGCCCCGTAAGGACCGGTCGTATTCACGCGTTTCCGGTGGAAGGCCATCCTCAGGACGAAGCCGCTCCGCTCCCGTAGCAGCGGTCCCGAAAAGAACCGGTTGATGACGATCGATCTCGCACACACGCGGAATCTCTCTCCCGAAGCGAAGAGGGCGCTTCCGGCTGACTTTGCACGCGGGCTGGAGATCGCCGCGCAGGCCGAGACCACGGCGATCGCGCCCGTGGACCGGACCGCCGCGATCCCGCTGTCGTTCGCGCAGCAGCGGCTGTGGTTCCTGGAGCAGCGGGGCGGCACCGGCGCGGCGTACCACATCCCCATGCGCCTGCGGCTGCGCGGAGCCCTGGACCGCGGCGCGCTGGTCCGCGCGCTGGACCGCATCGTCGCGCGCCACGAGGCGCTGCGGACGACCTTTCCCGCGGTGGAGGGCGAGCCGGTCCAGCGCATGGCCCCTGTCGAGGAGAGCGCGTTCCGGCTGGTGGAGCACGATCTCCATGCCGCGCCGGACCCGGAGGATGGGCTGCGCCGCCTGGTGCAGGACGAGGCGAGCGCGCCGTTCGACCTGGAGCACGGCCCGCTGATCCGCGGGCGCCTGGTGCGCATGGCGGCCGACGACCACGTGCTGCTGCTGACGATGCATCACATCGTCGCCGACGGCGGGTCCACCGGCGTGCTCTTCCGCGAGCTGGGTGCGCTGTACGCCGCCTTCGCGCGCGGCGAGCCCGATCCGCTCCCGCCGCTGCCGGTGCAGTACGCCGACTACGCCGCGTGGCACCGCCGCCAGGTGGAAGGCCCCGTCCTGCAGGCGCAGGCGGAGTACTGGACGCGAGCCCTCGCCGGCGCGCCCGAACGGCTGGAACTGCCCACCGACCGCCCGCGCCCGGCCAAGCAGGATTTCGACGGCGCGTCGGTGAATGTGGAACTGGACGAGGCACTGACCGCGGCGCTCAAGGCCCTGTCTCAGCGGCACGGTGTCACGCTGTTCACGACGCTGCTCGCCGGATGGGCCGCCGTGCTTGCCCGCCTCTCGGGGCAGGACGACGTGGTGGTCGGCACCCCGAGCGCCAACCGCGGGCGGAGCGAGATCGAGGGCCTGATCGGCTTCTTCGCCAACCCCCTTGCGCTGCGCGTGGACCTTGCCGGCGCGCCCACGGTGGCCGAGTTGCTCGACCGCGTGAGCGCGCTCGCCCTGGAGGCCCAGGGGAACCGCGACATCCCCTTCGAGCAGGTGGTGGAGCGGGTGCAGCCGGTCCGCAGCCCGGCGCACACGCCCCTCTTCCAGGTGCTGTTCGACTGGCAGAACGCGCCGGGGGGAAGCCTGGAGCTGCCGGGGATGGAACTATGCCCGCTGGACACGGCGGGCTCCTGGGGCTCGTCGCCGCAGGTGAGCGCGAAGTTCGACCTTTCGCTGGCGCTCCGGGAGGATGGCGGGCGGATCACGGGCGAGGCGACCTACGCCACCGCGCTCTTCGACCGGGCGACGGTGGAGCGGTACGTGGGCTACCTCCGCCGGGTGCTTCAGGCGATGGCCGACGACGACCGGGCGCCGGTGGACCGGCTGGAGCTGCTCTCCGATGCCGAGCGCCGCACGGTGGTGGAAGAGTTCAACGCCAGGCGCGCGGAGCACCCGCGCGAAGCGTTCGTGCACGAGGGGTTCGAGGCGCAGGCGGCGCGCACGCCCGGCGCGGCCGCGCTCGTCTTCGAAGACGAGACGCTGAGCTACGCGGAGCTGAGCGCGCGGTCCAACCGGCTGGCGCACCACCTCCGCGCCCTGGGCGTGGGACCGGATGCGCGGGTGGGGATTTGCGCGGAGCGGAGCCTGGAGATGGTGGTGGGGGTGCTGGGGGTGCTCAAAGCGGGCGGGGTGTACGTGCCGCTGGACCCTGGCTACCCGGCGGATCGCCTCGCGTACATGCTGGCCGACAGCGCCCCGGCGGCGGTGCTCGTGCAGACGCGTCTGCGTGATCGTGTCGCGGGCGCGGACGTCCCGGTGGTCGCGCTGGACGCCGCGGCGCCTGCGTGGGCTTCGCTCCCCGCGACGGACCCGGGGCGCGGCGGGCTCACGCCGGACCACCTGGCGTACGTGATCTACACCTCCGGCTCCACCGGCCGACCCAAGGGTGTGCGCGTGCCGCACGGGAGCCTCGGCGCCACGCTGGCCGCTGCGGGTGAGGCGTTCGGATTCGGCGCCGGCGACCGCGTTCCCTCGCTCGCCTCCTTCGCCTTCGACATCTGGCTGTTCGAGACGCTGCTCCCCCTCCTCGGAGGCGGAACCGTGCGGCTGGTCCCGCGCGAGCGGGTGCCGGACGTGCCGCGGCTGGTGGAGGACCTCGCGCGGTGCACCGTGCTGCACGCCGTGCCGGCGCTGATGCGCCGCATCGTGGAGGAGGTGCGCGCGACGCCCGAGGGGGTGCTGGGTGCCCTGCGCCACGCCTTCGTGGGCGGCGACGCGGTCGCGCCCGACCTGCTGGAGGAGATGCGGGCGGCGTTCCCGGCGGCGGAGGTCCACGTCCTCTACGGCCCCACCGAGGCGGCAATCATCTGCGCCGCGCACCGGCTGGGCGGCGAAGCCGCGGCGCGGCAGATGGTGGGGCGGCCGCTGGGGAACGCGGCGCTCTACGTGGTGGAGCCCGGGGGCGGGGTGGCGCCGGTCGGCGTCGCCGGAGAGCTGTGCCTGGGCGGCGCCAGCCTGGCGCGCGACTACCTGGGGCGGCCGGGGCTGACGGCGGAGCGCTTCGTCCCCGATCCCTTCGCCACCGGGCCGGGGGCGCGGCTCTACCGCACTGGCGACCGGGCGCGGTGGCTGGCGGACGGGTCGGTGGAGTTCCTGGGGCGGACCGACTTCCAGGTGAAGGTGCGCGGCTTCCGCATCGAGCCGGGCGAAATCGAGGCGCGGCTCGCGGAGCACCCGGGCGTGCGGGCTCCCGTCGTCCTGGCTCGCGAGGACGCGCCGGGCGACCGGCGGCTGGTCGCGTACTACCTGGCGGACGAGCCGGTCGCCGTAGACGCGCTGAAGTCGCATCTCGCCGAGCGGCTCCCGGAGTACATGGTGCCGGCGGCGTACGTGTGGATGGAGACGTATCCGCTCACGCCGAACGGGAAGCTGGACCGCAACGCGCTCCCTGCCCCCAGGGACGATGCGTATGCGGCCCGGGAGTACGAGGCTCCCGTGGGCGAGACGGAGCAGGCGGTGGCCGCGATCTGGGCCGAGGTGCTCGGCGCCGGGCGGGTGGGCCGGCACGACGATTTCCTGGACCTGGGCGGGCACTCGCTGCTGGCCACGCAGGTGGTGTCGCGGGTTCGCGAGCTGTTCGGGGTGGAGCTGCCGCTGAGCGCGCTCTTCGAGGGCCCCACGGTGGCGGAGCTGGCCGGGCGCGTGGAGGAGGTGCGCCAGGCGGAGCTGCCGATGGTGCCGGCCGTGGTGCCGATCGAGCGCACGGGGCCGCTGCCGCTCTCCTTTGCGCAGGAGCGGCTCTGGTTCCTGCACCAGATGGAGCCGGAGGGCACCCGCTACAACGGGCCATGGCCCAGCCGGCTGCGGGGGCACCTCGACGCGAGCGCCCTGGAGCGTGCGCTGAACGAATTGGTGCGCCGCCACGAGGCGCTGCGCACCACGTTCCGCCCGGTGGAGCAGGGCGCTGTCCAGATCGTCCATCCAGCCGCGCCCGCCCACCTCCCCGTGCTGGACATCACCGGGCTCGCGCCGCAGGACCGCGAGGACGAGGCGCGCCGCCTGGCGCGGGAGGACGCGGAGCGCCTGTTCGACCTGGAGCGCGGTCCGCTGCTCCGCGCGACGCTGGTGCGCCTCTCCGGCGAGGAGCACGTGCTGCTGCTGACGATGCACCACATCGTCAGCGACGGATGGAGCATGGACGTGCTCTTCCGCGAGCTGTTCACCCTCTACGAATGGTTCTCGCGGCCCTCCGATGCGGCAGGGGCGGCATCGCCGCTGCCGCCGCTGGCGGTGCAGTACGCGGACTTCGCAGTGTGGCAGCGCGCCTGGCTGCGGGGCGAGGTGCTCCAGCGGCAGCTCGACTGGTGGCGGGAGCGGCTGGGCGGCGCACCCGCCTCGCTGGAGCTCCCGACCGACCGCCCGCGTCGGGCGGTGGCGAGCTCGCGCGGCGCTGCCCACGTGTTCCGCATCCCCGCGGAGATCGCACGTGGGCTCCGCGCTCTCGCCCGGCGGGAAGGGGCGACGCTCTACATGGTGACGCACGCCGCCTTCGACCTGCTGCTCTCGCGCTGGTCGGGGCAGGAGGACCTGGTCGTCGGCTCGCCGATCGCGGGACGCACGCAGGGAGGGACGGAGGGGCTGATCGGCTTCTTCGTCAACACGCTCGCGCTGCGCATCGATCTTTCCGGCGACCCCACGTTCCAGGAGCTCATGGGCCGCGTGCGGGAGACGGCGCTGGGGGCGTACGCCCACCAGGAGCTGCCGTTCGAGCGGCTGGTGGAGGAGGTCGCTCCGGACCGCGGGCTGTCGCATACGCCGCTTTTCCAGGTGATGTTCGCGCTCCAGAACCTGGGTTACGGCGAGGGTCCGGCCATCGCCGGGCTTCGGCTGGAGCCGTTCGGGAGCGAGGTCCGGACGTTCGGGAGCGAGAGCGGGACGGTGCGCTTCGACCTGGAGCTGGACATCACGGAGGCGGGCGAGGAGCTGGCCGGGAGCCTGCGCTTCCGGACCGACCTGTTCGACGCCGCCACCATGGAGCGCTTCGCGGCGCAGTACCGGGCGGTGCTCGCCTCGGCCGTCGCCGCGCCGGAGGAGCGCCTGTCACGCCTGTCCATCCTTCCGGACGAGGAGGTGCGGCAGATCCTGGCGTTCGGCGGCGGGTCCGCGCGCGACGGCACGGGTGACGCCCCGGCGCACCTGCTCTTCGCGGCGCAGGCCGCACGCACGCCGGACGCCCCGGCGCTCCTGTTCGCGGGCGAGTCGCTCACCTACGCGGAGCTGGACGCGCGCGCCGAGCGCCTCGCCCGGCGCCTGCGCGGCCTCGGCGTGGGGACCGGGACGGCGGTCGCCGTCTGCCTGGCGCGCGGTGCGGGGACCGTCGCCGCACTGCTGGCCGTGTGGAAGGCGGGCGGCGTCTACCTCCCGCTGGACCCGAGCCACCCGGTGGAGCGCCTTGCCTTCTTCCTGCGCGACTCCGGGGCGAAGCTCGTCGTCTCCGACCTCCCGCTGGCCGGGGCGCTCGTGGCCCGCGAGGCGGACGTCCTGCTGCTCGACCCCTCCGCGCAGGGCGATCTGCCCGGCGGAGAACTGGAGCCCCACGGCGGCGGTGGTCCGGGCGACCTGGCCTACCTGATCTACACGTCGGGATCCACGGGGACCCCCAAGGCGGTGATGGTGGAGCACGCGCAGCTCACCCACACGCTGCGTGCCAGCCTCGAAACGCTCGGCTTCGTCCCCGGCGACGTGGTGGCGGCGCTCGCTTCGACCACGTTCGACATTTCGCTGCTGGAGCTGCTCACGCCGCTCCTGGCCGGGGGCGCGGTGCGGATCGTCCCGCACGAGGTCGCGCGGGACCCCGAGGAGCTGGTCGCCGCCGTGGCCGACGTGACGGTGCTGCACGCCGTTCCCGCGCTGATGCGGCAGGTCGTCGAGGTGGTGCGGGGCGGGGGGATGCTTCCCTCGCTGCGGCTCCTGCTGGTGGGCGGCGACTCGGTGCCGCCCGGCCTGCTGGAGGACATGCGCGAGCTGCTCCCGGCGGCGCAGACGCGCGTTCTCTACGGGCCCACCGAAGGGACGATCATCTGCGCGACGTACGCCGTGCCCGCGGAAGGTGCGGTCGCCGGGCATCCGCTCGGGCGGCCGCTGCCGGGGGTGCGCCTGGCCGTGCGCGGCCCGCGCGGCGAGCTGGCGCCGGCCGGGGTGCCGGGCGAGGTGTGGATCTCGGGCGGAGGGGTGGCACGGGGCTACCTGGGCCGGCCGGAGCTGAACGCCGAGAAGTTCGTGGGCGCCGGGGCGGAGCGGGCCTACCGCACGGGAGACCGTGCCCGCTGGCGCGCGGACGGCGTCCTGGAGTTCCTGGGGCGCGCCGACGAGCAGGTGAAGGTGCGCGGCTTCCGTATCGAGCCCGGCGAGATCGAGGCCGTGCTGCGTGGGCAGCCCGGCGTGCGCGAGGCCGTCGTGCTGGCGCGGGAGGACGCTCCCGGGGACCGGCGCCTGGTCGCCTACGTCGTCCCGGGCGCGGACGGCGTGGAGATCGCCGGCGGCAGGGCGCAGGTGTCCGAGTGGGAAACGCTCTTCGACGACACCTACGCGCAGGACGAGGCGGAAGAAGACCCCACCCTGGCGCTGACGGGGTGGAACAGCAGCTACACGGGCGAGCCGATTCCGCGCGAGGAGATGCGCGCGTGGGTGGAGCACACGGCGGAGCGCATCCTGGCGCTGCGCCCGGAGCGGGTGCTGGAGGTGGGGTGCGGGACGGGGCTGCTGCTGTTCCGCGTGGCGCCGCACACGCGGGCCTACCACGGGACCGACTTCTCGGGGGTGGCGCTGGCGCACGTCCGCCGGCACGCCGCGGGGCTGCCGCAGGTTTCGCTCGCCGTGCGCGAGGCCGACCGGCTGGACGACTACGCGGGGGCCGAGTTCGACGTGGTGGTCGTCAACTCGGTCGCGCAGTACTTCCCGGACCTGGACTACCTGCTGCGCGTGCTGGAGGGCGCGGCGGCGGCGCTGCGGCCGGGCGGGCGGATCTTCGTGGGCGACGTACGCAGCCTGCCGCTGGCGGGGGCGTTCCACGCCTCGGTGGAGCTCGCCCGAGCATCCGACGACCTCCCCGCCGGGCGCCTGCAGGTGCGGGTGCGGCGGGGGATGGCCGAGGAGCAGGAGCTGCTGGTCGATCCGGCGCTGTTCGAGGCGGTGCGGGCGCGGATGCCGCGGCTGGGCCGCGTGGAAGTGCAGGTGAAGCGGGGCGAGTACGACAACGAGGTCTCACGCTTCCGCTACGACGTCGTGCTGCACCTCGATGCCGACATGGCCGACGCGGCGGACCTGGTCGTCCGCGAGTGGGGCGGGGAGGACGTGGACCGCTTGCGGGCGCTGGCGGCTGAGACCGCGTCGGCGCTGCTCGTCCGTGGCGTGCCCGACGCGCGGGTCCGCGAGCACGCCCGCGCGTACGAGCTGGTACTGGCCGGCGGTGAAGCGGCCGACGCGGCGGCCGTGCGCGCGCTCGCGGCCGAGGACGCGGGTGGGATCGCCCCCGAGGCGCTCTTCGCGCTCGGTGAGGAGACGGGCCGTGCCGTGGAGGTGCGCCCGGGTGCGGCGGGGACGCTGGACGTGCTCCTCCATCCGGCCGCCGACGTTGCGCCCTTCCCCGCGGCGATGGATGCGGAGCGGCCGTGGGAGAGCTATGCCAACGACCCGCAGTGGGGGCGCCGCATGCGCGCGCTCGTCCCCGCGCTTCGCGAGGCCGCCCGCGCCCGGCTGCCGGAGTACATGGTGCCGGGCGCCTTCGTGGTGCTGGAGGCGTTCCCCGTCACCCCCAACGGCAAGGTGGACCGCGCCGCGCTCCCCGCGCCCGACACGCTCGGCTCGGGCGGGGGGACGTACGTGGCCCCGCGCACCCCGGCCGAAGAGCGGATGGCGGGGATCTGGGCGGAGGTGCTGGGTGTGGAGCGCGTCGGCGGGGAGGACAACTTCTTCGAGCTGGGCGGCCACTCCCTGCTCGCCACGCAGCTGGTGTCGCGGGTGCGGGAGGCGTTCCGGACCGAGCTGCCGCTGCGGGCCGTGTTCGAGGCGCCCACGCTGGCGGCGTTGGCGGGCCGGGTGGAGGCGCTCCGGGCGGAGGCGCCCGGCGACGCCGGAGCCCCGCCGCTGGTGCCGGTGCCGCGCGACGGCTCGCCGCTGCCGCTGTCGTTCGCGCAGCAGCGGCAGTGGTTCATCGACCAGCTGGAAGGCGCGGGCGCGGCGTACCACGTGGCGTGGCAGGTGCGGCTGCGCGGCGAGTTGGACCGCACCGCCCTGGCGCGGGCGCTGGAGCGGATCGTGGAGCGCCACGAGTCGCTGCGTACGACCTTCCCCGCGGGGCAGGGCGAGTGGGAGCAGCGCATCGCGCCGGCGGACGAGCACGGCTTCACCCTGCGGGACCACGACCTCACCGGGTGCGCGGACGGCGAGGGTGAGCTGCGGCGCCTGGCGTCGGAGGAGATTGCGGCGCCGTTCGCCCTGGCGGTGGGGCCGCTGGTGCGTGGCCGTCTGGTGCGGATGGGTCCGGACGACCACGCGCTGCTCCTGACGATGCACCACGTGGTGAGCGACGGGTGGTCGGTCGGGGTGCTGGCGCGGGAGCTGGAGGTGCTCTACACCGCGTTCTCGCGTGGCGAGGCGGACCCGCTGCCGCCGCTGCCGGTTCAGTACGCGGACTACGCCGTGTGGCACCGGCGGTGGGTGAGCAGTCCCGCCGTGGAGGCGCAGGCGGAGTACTGGACCGAGACGCTGGCCGGCGCGCCGGAACTGCTGGAGCTGCCGACGGACCGCCCGCGCCCGGCGCGGCAGGACTTCGCCGGTGCGTTGGTGAAGGTAGAGCTGGACGAGGCGTTGACCGCGGCGCTCAGGACGCTGGCGCAGCGGCACGGGGCCACGCCGTTCATGACGCTGCTGGCGGGGTGGGCGGTGGTGCTCGCCCGGCTGTCCGGCCAGAACGACGTGGTGGTGGGCACGCCGTCGGCGGGCCGCGGGACCCGCGAGATCGAGGGGCTGATCGGGTTCTTCGTCAATACGCTGGCGCTGCGGGTGGAGCTGTCGGGCGCGCCCACGGTGGCGGAGCTGCTGCGGCGCGTACGCGAGCGGGCGCTGGAGGCGCAGCAGAACCAGGACTTTCCCTTCGAGCAGGTGGTCGAGCGGGTGCGGCCGGCGCGCAGCCTGTCGCACACGCCCCTCTTCCAGGTGGGGCTGGCGTGGCAGGAGATGACCGGCGGCGAGCTGGAACTGCCGGGCATCGCCGCGGCGCCGCTCGACGGGGTGGAGGAGGAGGCGGCCGCGTTCGACCTGGTGCTGAGCATGGCGCCGAGCGGCGGGCGGATCACGGGCGACGTGACCTACGCCACCGCGCTCTTCGACCGGGCGACGGTGGAGCGGTACGTGGGCTACCTCCGCCGGGTGCTTCAGGCGATGGCCGCCGACGACCGGGCGCCGGTGGACCGGCTGGAACTGCTTTCCGCGGCCGAGCGGCGCCGGGTGGTGGAGGAATGGAACGCCACCGCCCCCGCGTTCCCCGCCGGCGCATGCGTCCACGAGCTCTTCGAAGCCCAAGCGGAGCGCACGCCCGGCGCGGCCGCGCTCGTTTTTGAAGACGAGACGCTGAGCTACGCGGAGCTGAGCGCGCGGTCCAACCGTCTGGCGCACCACCTCCGCGCCCTGGGCGTGGGACCGGACGCGCGGGTAGGGGTCTGCGTGGAGCGTGGCCTGGAGATGATGGTGGGGGTGCTGGGGGTGCTCAAGGCGGGCGGCGCATACGTGCCGCTGGACCCGGGCTATCCAGCCGAGCGCCTGGCGTACACGCTGGCCGACAGCGCGCCGGCGGCGGTGCTCGTGCAGACGCACCTGCGTGATCGTGTCGCGGGCGCGGACGTCCCGGTGGTCGAGCTGGACGCCTCTGCGCCGGCGTGGGCTGCCCTCCCCGCGACGGACCCGGGGCGGGGCGGGCTCAGGCCGGAGCACCTGGCCTACGTGATCTACACCTCGGGCTCCACCGGCCGTCCCAAGGGTGTGCGCGTGCCGCACGGGAGCGTCGGGGCCACGCTGGCCGTGGCGGGTGAGGCGTTCGGATTCGGTGCCGGCGACCGGGTGCCCTCGCTCGCCTCCTTCGCCTTCGACATCTGGCTGTTCGAGACGCTCCTCCCCCTCCTTGGGGGCGCAACCGTGCGGCTGGTCCCGCGCGAGCGGGTGCCGGACGTGCCGCGGCTGGTGGAGGACCTCGCGCGGTGCACCGTGGTGCACGCGGTGCCGGCGCTGATGCGCCGCATCGTGGAGGAGGTGCGCGCCGCGCCCGAGGGGGTGCTGCGCACCCTGCGCCACGCCTTCGTGGGTGGCGACGCGGTCGCCCCCGACCTGCTGGAAGAGATGCGGGCGGCGTTCCCGGCGGCGGAGATCCACGTGCTCTACGGCCCCACCGAGGGGGCGATCATCTGCGCGTCGCACCGGCTGGGCGGCGAAGCGGCGGCGCGGCAGATGGTGGGGCGGCCGCTGGGGAACGCCGCGCTCTACGTGGTGGAGCCGGGCGGGGACGTCGCCGCCGTGGGCGCGCCGGGGGAGCTGTGCCTGGGCGGCGCCAGCGTGGCGCGCGACTACCTGGGGCGGCCGGGGCTGACGGCGGAGCGCTTCGTCCCCGATCCCTTCTCGTCCCAGCCGGGGGCGCGGCTCTATCGGACGGGCGACCGGGTGCGGTGGCTGGCGGACGGGTCCGTGGAGTTCCTGGGGCGCACCGACTTCCAGGTGAAGGTGCGCGGCTTCCGCATCGAGCCGGGCGAGATCGAGGCGCGGCTCGCGGAGCACCCGGGGGTGCGCGAGGCGGTGGTGCTCGTTCGCGAGGACACGCGGGGCGAGAAGCGGCTGGTGGCCTACGTGGCGGGCGACGGGACGGCCGGAGCGGAGGTGCTGCGGGCGCATCTCTCGGACCGCCTCCCCGAATACATGGTGCCAGCGGCGTACGTGCGCCTGGACGCGCTGCCGCTGACGCCGAACGGCAAGGTCGATCGCAGGGCGCTTCCCGCGCCCGAGGGCGATGCGTTCCCCGCGCGTGGGTACGAGGCGCCGTCCGGCACGGTGGAGGAAGCGGTCGCGGCGATCTGGGCGGAGTTGCTGGGCGTGGAGCGCGTGGGCCGGCGCGACCACTTCTTCGAGCTGGGCGGGCACTCGCTGCTCGCGGTGCGCGTCGTCTCTCGGGTGCGGGAGGCGCTGGGCCTGGCGGCTTCGCCGCGCGACGTGTTCGAGCGGCCCGTGCTGGCGGACCTCGCGCGGGCGCTGCAGGCGGCCGCGCAGGCCGAGACGATGGCGATCGCGCCCGTGGACCGGACCGCCGCGATCCCGCTGTCGTTCGCGCAGCAGCGGCTGTGGTTCCTGGAGCAGCTCGGGAACCTGGGCAGCACCTACCACATCCCCATGGGCCTGCGGCTGCGGGGCCACCTGGACCGTGGCGCGCTGGTGCGGTCGCTGGACCGCATCGTCGCGCGCCACGAGGCGCTGCGCACCTCCTTCCCGACGGTGGATGGTGAGCCGGTCCAGCGCATCGCCCCGGTCGAGGAGAGCACGTTCGGGCTGGTGGAGCACGATCTCCACGCCGCGCCGGACCCCGAGGATGGGCTGCGGCGCCTGGTGCAGGACGAGGCGAGCGCGCCTTTCGACCTGGAGCACGGCCCGCTGGTTCGCGGGCGCCTGGTGCGCATGGCGGCGGACGACCACGTGCTGCTGCTGACCCTGCACCACATCGTCTCCGACGGCTGGTCGATGGGCGTGCTGCATCGCGAACTGGGCGCGCTGTACACCGCCTTCGTGCACGGCGAGCCCGATCCGCTCCCGCCGCTGCCGGTGCAGTACGCCGACTACGCCGTCTGGCACCGGCGCTGGGTGGAAGGGCCCGTCCTGAAGGCGCAGGCGGAGTACTGGCTCGCGACGCTGGCCGGCGCCCCCGAACTGGTGGAACTGCCCACCGACCACCCGCGCCCGGCGAAGCAGGACTTCACAGGCGCGTCGGTGAACGTGGAGCTCGACGCCGCGCTGACCGCGGCGCTCAGGACGATGTCGCAGCGGCGCGGCACCACGCTCTTCATGACGCTGCTCGCCGGATGGGCTACCGTGCTTGCCCGCCTCTCGGGGCAGGACGAGGTGGTGGTCGGCACCCCGAGCGCCAACCGCGGCCGGAGCGAGATCGAGGGTCTGATCGGCTTCTTCGTCAACATGCTGCCGGTGCGGGTGGACCTCTCCGGCGCGCCGTCGGTGGCCGACGCGCTGAGGCGCGTGAAAGCGCGCGCGCTCGAGGCGCAGCAGAACCAGGACATCCCGTTCGAGCAGGTGGTGGAACGGGTGCAGCCGGCGCGCAGCCTGTCGCACCCCCCGCTGTTCCAGGTGATGTTCGCCTGGCAGAACGCGCCGGACGGAAGCCTGGAGCTGCCGGGGCTGGCACTGGCCCCGCTGTACCCGCCGGACGGGGCGCGGTCCGGGGACTCGCCGTGGCAGGTGCGCGCGAAGTTCGACCTCTCGCTGACGCTCCGGGAGGATGGGGGGCGGATCGAGGGGGTGGTGGAGTACGCCACCGCCCTGTTCGAGCGGGAAACGGTGGAGCGGTACGCCGGCTACCTGCGCCGCGTGCTGGAGGGGATGGCCGCGGACGACGCGAAGCCGGTCGACGAGCTGGGCCTGCTCTCCGCGGCCGAGCGGCGCAGGCTGGTGGAGGAGTGGAACGCCACCGACGCCGCGTTCCCCGCCGGCGCGTGCATCCACGAGCTGTTCGAAGCGCAGGCGGAGCGCACGCCGGGAGCGGTGGCGGTGGTCTTCGAGGAGGAGCCGCTCACCTACCGCGAGCTGAACGCGCGTGCCAACCGGCTGGCGCACCACCTCCGCGCACGGGGCGTGGGGCCGGACGCGCGCGTGGCGATCTGCGTGAAGCGCGGCCCGGAGATGATCGCCGGCCTGCTGGCCATTCTCAAGGCGGGCGGCGCCTACGTGCCGCTGGACCCGGCGTACCCCGCCGACCGGCTGCGCTACATGCTGGAGGACAGCGCGCCGGCGGTGCTCGTTACGCAGTCGTCCCTGGCCGGCACGTTCACGGGACTGGACGTGCCGGTGGTGGAGCTCGACGCCCCCGCCCCGGCGTGGGCGCAGGGGCCGGAGACGAACCCCGCGTGCGCGGGGCTCACGCCCGGCCACCTGGCGTACGTCATCTACACCTCCGGCTCCACGGGGACGCCCAAGGGGGTGATGGTCGCCCACCGCAGCCTGGCGAACTCGACCGCCGCCCGCGGGCGCTTCTACCCCGAGCCCGTCGGCGCCTACCTTCTCCTTTCCTCCATCGCCTTCGACAGCTCGGTGGCGGGGGTGTTCTGGACCCTGTGCGGCGGGGGCGCCCTGGTCCTCCCCGGCGCGGACGAGGGCGCCGACGCGGAACGCATCCGCGCGCTGGTGGAGCGGACCGGGGTCACCCACCTCCTGGCGGTGCCGTCGCTCCACGCCCATCTCCTCGACGACGCGGAGCCGTGGGGAGGGACGCTGCGGACGGTGATCGTCGCGGGGGAGGAGTGCGCGCCGCCGCTCGTCGCGCGCCACCACGACCGCCTCCCCGGCGTGGCGCTGGTGAACGAGTACGGGCCCACCGAGGCGACCGTCTGGAGCACCGCCCACCGTTGCGAGGCCGGTGCGGCGGATGTCCGCGTCCCCATCGGCCGCCCGGTGGCGAACACCCGCGCGTACGTGCTGGATTCCGCGCTCCACCCCGCGCCGATCGGCGTCCCCGGCGAGCTGTACGTGGGCGGGGCGCAGGTGGCGCGCGGCTACCTCGGCCGGCCGGGCCTGACGGCGGAGCGCTTCGTCCCCGATCCGTTCTCGCCCGGGGCCGGCGCACGGCTGTACCGCACCGGCGACCGCGTGCGCTGGAGCGCGGCGGGGAACCTGGAGTTCCTGGGGCGCACCGACTTCCAGGCGAAGCTCCGCGGCTTCCGGATCGAGCCGGGCGAGATCGAGGCGCGGCTGCGCGAGCACCCGGCGGTGCGCGAGGCGGTGGTGCTGGTGCGCGAAGACGCCCCGGGAGACAAGCGGCTGGTCGCCTACGTCGTCGGCGACGCAGATGCCGAGACGCTGAGGGCGCACCTCGCCGCCTCGCTCCCGGCGTACATGGTGCCCGCGGCGTACGTGCGGCTGGAGGCGTTTCCGCTCACGAGCAACGGCAAGCTCGACCGCGGGGCGCTTCCGGCGCCGGACGCCGCGGCGTACGCGCGCGGCGGCCACGAGCCGCCGCGCACCATGACGGAGCAGGTGCTGGCGGAGATCTGGACCGAGCTGCTGGGGGTGGAGCGTGTGGGCCGGCGCGACCACTTCTTCGACCTGGGCGGCCACTCCCTGCTCGCCGCCCGGCTGGTGACCCGGGTGCGCGCCGCGCTGAACCCCGCGGCCACGGTGGAGGAGGTGTTCGCGCACGCGACGCTCCACGAACTCGCGGCGCGGCTGGCCGGGGGCGGCGCGTGGTTCGGCACCGACCACGCCATTCCCATCCGGGAGACCGGCTCCGAACGCCCCCTGTTCGTGGTGCACGACGCGGCCGGGATCGTCTTCTACGCGCAGATCCTCCGCCCGCACCTGGACGCGGAGATCCCCGTCTACGCCCTGCCGGGTCCGCTCAATGCCACGGACGAGCTCGACTCCCTGGACGACCTGGTGACCCGGCTGGTGCGGATGATGGCGGAGGTGCAGCCGGAGGGGCCGTATCGCCTGGCGGGGTGGTCGGCGGGCGGGATCTTCGCGTACGCGGTGGCGGAACGGCTGCTCGCGACGGGAGGGGCGGTGGAGTTCGTCGGGCTGCTGGACGCCCCCAAGCCGCCCGGCGTTCCGAGTCAGGCGTTGGCGCGGTCGCGGCAGTTCACGGTGCTCGATCTACTGGCCCGGGACAACGGCGTGACGCCGGCGACGCCCGAGGCGCTCCAGGCGCTGAAGGAAGCTACCGAGGGCTCGGATCTGCCGGCCTTCATCGCCGAGTGCAAGGCGCGGGGGCTCCTGCCCGAAACGGTCACCATGGCCCGGGCCGAGCAGGTGGATAGCCGGATCGCCCTTCTCAAGCGCACCCACGCGGAGTTCGTCCCCGGTCCGCTCCCGGTCCCCGCCTACCTCTTCAGCACCGAAGATGAGAAGGACGACGACCCGTACCGGGGCTGGGGAGACATCCCGGGGGGCGCTCCGGTCCGGCTGGTGCCCGTTCCGGGTACGCACCACACGATGTGGAAGAAGGGGAACGTGGAGGTGGTGGGGGCGGCCATCTCCCACGCGATCCGCGCGTCCGCCGCGGGCGGGGGCTGAGGCCCGGCGGCGCGGCACGTCGCCCAGGTCGGAGACGACGCGCGCGGGCGTGCCGGGAGTCACGTGAGCTGAAAAGACAAGGGATCCTGCGGGGCACATAGGCCCTACAGTGTTGCGTCTCAGGCGAGATTTTCTGCGGGGATACAGGCTATGGACGTGCTTGCTGGTCGGACATCCTCCGCTTCACTGCCGGTGGCGGTGAGCGCGGTCCGGGCGGAGCCGCCGGCGATGGACGACGGGCTGCCGCGGGAGCAGGCGGAGTACTGGCGGAACATGCTGGCGGGCGCCCCGGAGCCGCTGGAACTGCCGGCGGACCGCCCGCGCCCCGCTCAGCCGGATCCCGCCGGGGCTATTGTCCGGCTAAGGGTGGACGAGGGGGTGGCCGCGGGGTTGAGGGCGCTCGCATCGCGCCGCGGCGTAGCGCTGCCCACGACCCTGCTGGCGGGGTGGGCCGCGGTGCTGGGCCGGCTGTCGGGGCAGACGGACCTGGTGGTCGGCACCTCCATGGGGAGCCGCGAGGCGGAAGGGCTGACCGGCTCCTTCGCGAGCGCCCTGCCGGTGCGGGTGGACCTGTCGGGCTCGCCCACGGCCGCGGAGCTGCTGGGCCAGGTCGAGGCGCGGGTGCGTGGGGCGCTGCGGAACCAGGAGCTTCCCTTCCATCGGGTGGTGGAGCTCGTTCCAGCGGACGGTGCCGCTTCCGCCACGCCGCTGTTCCGCGCGGGGTTCGCCTGGCGGGACGCACGCGCGAGCGGCCTGCGGACTGGCGCGGCGGCGGAGGAGCCGCGTACGACGGGCGGGCTCGACCTGTCGCTCGAACTGCGGGAGGAAAACGGCGGGATCGCGGGCGAGGTGGTGTTCGCGACGGCGCTGTTCGACCGGGAGACGGTGGAGCGCTACGCGGGGTACCTGCGCCGGATGCTGGCGGGGATGGCGGCGGACGAGACCCGGCCAGTGGATCGGCTGCCGCTGCTGTCGGACGAGGAGCGCCGCCTGGTCACCGAGGAGTGGAACCGCACGGAGACGCCATATCCCGCCGATTCGTTCATCCACGAGCGGTTCGAGGCGCAGGCCCGTTGCACGCCCGACGCGGTGGCGGTGGTCTTCGAGAACCGGCATCTGACGTACGCGGAGCTGAACGCCCGGGCCAACCGGCTGGCGCACCACCTTCGGGACCTCGGCGTCGGCCCCGACGTGCGCGTGGGGATCTGCGTGGAGCGCGAGCCCGAGTTGGTGGTGGCCGTGTTCGGCGTGCTGAAGGCGGGGGGCGCGTACCTGCCGCTGGACCCGGGCTATCCGCGGGAACGGCTGCTGGACATGGTGCAGGACAGCGCCCCGGTGGTGATGCTGACGCAGGGTGCGCTGGCCCCGCGGCTGGCGGGGCTGGACGTGCCCCTGCTCGTGCTGGACGAGGACGCGGCGTGGTGGGCGGGCCAGCCGGAGACGAACCCGGAGCGCGCGGCGCTGTCGCCGGAGCACCTGACGTACGTCATCTACACCTCGGGCTCCACGGGGCGGCCCAAGGGGGTGATGATGACGCACGGGGGCGCTTCCAACCTGCTGCACTGGTACCTGGGCTCCACCGGGATTACGGAGCGGGACGTGGTCCTGGTCGTCACCTCCTTCAGCTTTCACCTGACGCAGCGGAACCTGATGGCGCCGCTGTTCGTGGGCGGGCGGGTGCACTTGGCGCGCGAGCCGTTCGAGCCGCAGAGGATCGCCGCGCAGATCTTCTCGTCGGGCATCACCATGATGAACCTGACGCCGACCGGCTTCCAGGCGCTGGTCGAGGCGGACGGGGGGAAGGCGATCGGCGGGCTGCGGATCGTGGTCTTCGGCGGGGAGCCGCTGTACCCGCGGCAGCTGGCGCGGGTGCCGGAGCCCCGTCCGGTGTTCCTGAACCCGTACGGTTCCACGGAGGCCACCGGGATCACGGCCCACCACTTCGCGCGGGCAGACCTGTCGAGCTACTCCAGCCGCTCCATGCCGCCGGGCCGCCCCATCGCCAACGCCACCATCTACGTGCTGGACGCGGCCGGCGAGCCGGTGCCGGTGGGGGTGACGGGGGAGCTGTACCTGGGCGGCGCCGGGGTCACGCGCGGGTACCGGGGACTGCCGGGGCAGACGGCCGAGCGCTATCTCCCCGACCCCTGCGGCCGGGCGCCCGGCGCGCGGCTGTACCGCACGGGCGACCTGGGGCGGTGGCTGCCGGACGGGACCATCGAGTTCATGGGCCGCGGCGACTCGCAGGTGAAGGTGCGCGGGTTCCGCATCGAGCTGGGCGAGATCGAGGCGCGGCTGGCCGAGCACGCGGCCGTGCACGAGACGGTGGTGGTGGCGCGGGCGCGCGACGGGGAGATGGGCGACCCGCGGCTGGTGGCCTACTACACGGGCGACCCGGCGGGCGCCGGGGCGCTGCGCGCCCACCTTGCCGAGCGGCTGCCGGAGTACATGGTGCCGGCCGCGTTCGTCCACATGGACGCGCTGCCGGTGAACCCCAACGGCAAGCTGGACCGCAAGGCGCTGCCGGAGCCGGAGTTCGCGCCGGACGAGGAGACGTACGTCGCGCCGCGCACCCCGGTCGAGGAGGTGCTGGCGGGGGCCTGGGCCGAGGTGCTGGGCGTGGAGCGGGTGGGGGTGCACGACGCGTTCTTTGAGCTGGGCGGGCACTCGCTGCTGGCCACGCGGGTGGTGTCGTGGGTGCGCGAGGTGTTCGGCGTGGAGCTGCCGCTGCGGGCGCTCTTCGAGGGGCCCACCGTGGCCGAGATGGCGGCGCGCGTGGAGGAGATGCGGCGCGCGGGGCTGGCGGTGCTGCCGCCCGTGGTGCCGGTGGAGCGCGCGGAGCCGCCGCCGCTGTCGTTCGCGCAGGAACGGCTGTGGTTCCTGGACCAGCTGGAGCCGGGGAGCGCCTTCTACAACCTTCCCTTCGCCCTGCGCCTGCGCGGCCCCCTGGACGTGGACGCGCTGGAGCGGAGCCTGGGCGAGATCGTGCGGCGCCATCAGGCGCTGCGGACGGTGTTCCGCGAGCAGGGGGGCACCGTCCGGCAGGTGATTGTGCCCTTCGCCGGCTTCGGGGTGACGGTGCAGGACCTTTCCCACCTCTCCGAAGAGGCGCGCGAGGCCGAGGTGCAGCGCGAGCTCGTGGCAGAAACCGCGGAGCGGCCGTTCGACCTGTCGGCGGGCCCGCTCTTCCGGGTGAGCCTGCTGCGCCTGGGTGCCGAGGAGCACGTGCTTCTGCTTTCCATGCACCACGTCGTCAGCGACGGGTGGAGCATGGGCGTGCTCTACCGCGAGCTGTCGTCGCTGTACGAGGCGTATCGCGACGGGCGTGAGTCGCCGCTTCCGGAGCTGTCGGTGCAGTACGCCGACTTCGCGGTGTGGCAGCGCGAGCAGCTGGAGGGCGCGGTCCTGGAGCGGCAGCTCGCGTACTGGCGCGAGCGGCTGGCGGGTGCGCCGGAGCTGCTGGAACTGCCGACGGACCGTCAGCGCCCGGCGGTGCAGACGTACCGGGGCGCGACGGTCCCCGTGCAGTTCTCCCCCGAGCTGACGGAGCGGCTGCAGGCACTGGGACGGAGCGAGGGCGCCACGCTGTACATGACGCTGCTGTCCGCCTTCCAGGTGCTGCTGGGCAAGTACGCCGGGAGCGACGACGTGGTCGTGGGCAGCCCCATCGCGGGGCGGACGCGGAAGGAAACCGAGGCGCTGATCGGCTTCTTCGTCAACACCCTGGTGCTGCGGACCAACCTTTCCGGCGACCCCAGCTTCCGCGAGACCCTGCGGCGGGCGCGGGAGGTGACCCTCGGCGCGTACGAGAACCAGGAGGTGCC
Source organism: Longimicrobium sp. (assembly GCF_036388275.1). Lineage (NCBI taxonomy): Bacteria > Pseudomonadati > Gemmatimonadota > Longimicrobiia > Longimicrobiales > Longimicrobiaceae > Longimicrobium > Longimicrobium sp. Next base: position 209,728 of record NZ_DASVSF010000011.1, on the reverse strand, counting down.
CTTCGAGCGCCTGGTGGCCGAGCTACAGCCGGAGCGCACCCTGAGCCACGCGCCCCTCTTCCAGGTCCTGCTGACGCTGCAGAACGCCGGGGGCGCGGGCGCCGCGCTGCCGGGCGTGGTCGTCAGCGGCGTGGAGGCGGAGCGCGCGAGCGCCAAGTTCGACCTGTCCCTCGTGCTCACGGCCACCTCGCGCGGACTGCGGGGTGGGCTGACCTACAGCACGGACCTCTTCGATCGCGGCACGATCGACCGGATGCTCGGCCACCTGGAGCGGGTGCTGGAGCAGGTGGCCGCCGATGCCGACGTGCGCCTCTCGCGCTTGGCGCTCGCCGGGCCGGAGGAGCGCGACCGGGTCGTCGTGGAGTGGAACCGCACCGAGGCGGAGTATCCGCGGAACGCCTGCATCCACCAGCTCTTCGCGGCGCAGGCGGAGCGCACCCCCGACGTGGCGGCCCTGGTCTGGGGCACGGAGGAAGTGACGTACCGGGAGCTGGACGCGCGCGCCAACCGGCTGGCGCACCACCTGGCCGGGCTGGGCGTGGGCCCGGAGAGCCGCGTCGGCCTGCGCCTGGATCGCAGCGTGGACAACGTGGTGGCCACCCTGGCCGTGCTCAAGGCCGGCGGGTGCTGCGTTCCTGTCGACACCAGCTACCCGGCCGAGCGGATGGAGCTGATGCTCGCCGACAGCGGCGCGCGCGTGCTGCTGAGCGAGGGAAATCTGGACATCCAGCTGGCCGGATCGAGTCTCCACGTCGTCCGTCTCGACCAGGTGGCGGAGGTGCTCGCCGCCGAGCCGGATCACCCTCCGCCGGCGAACGCGTCGGGGGGGAACCTCGCCTACGTCTTCTACACCAGCGGGAGCACGGGGCGTCCCAAGGGCGTGATGATGGGGCACCGCGAGGTGGTGCAGTACGCATCGGGCCTCCCCGGGACCATGCCGATCGGCCCCGGAGACCGGGTGGCGCAGGCGTCGAACGTGAGCTTCGATGCGGCCGTCTTCGAGATCTGGGGTGCGCTGCTGAACGGGGCTACGCTGGTGGGCATCGACCGCGACGTCCTCATTTCCGCCCCGCTGCTGGGGCAGGCGCTGCGCGGGCAGGGGATCACGCACCTCTACCAGACGGCGGCGCTCTTCAACCAGCACGTGCGCGAGCAGGTGGATGTCTACGCCGGCCTGCGCCAGCTGGTCTTCGGGGCCGAGGCCGTGGGAACCGAGAGCGTGCGGGCGATGCTGCGCGAGGGGAAGCCTGCCCGCCTGCTGCACGAGTACGGGCCCACCGAGGCCACCGTCTGGTGCACGCTGGAAGAGGTGGACGAGGTGGCGGAGGATGCGCCCACGGTGCTGATCGGCGGGCCGATCCCGAATGCGCGCGCCTACGTGCTGGACGCCGCCGGCGAACCGCTCCCGGTGGGAATCCCCGGCGAGCTGTGCATCGGCGGTGACGGCGTGGTGCGCGGCTACCTGGGCCGCCCGGGGCTGACGGCCGAGCGCTTCGTCCCCGATCCCTTCGCCGCCGAGCCCGGTGGGCGGATGTACCGCACCGGCGACCGGGCGCGGTGGCGGAACGAGGGAAAGCTGGAGTTCATGGGCCGCCTGGACGACCAGGTGAAGATCCGCGGCTTCCGCATCGAGCCGGGCGAGGTGGAGGCGGCGATCGCGGCGTACCCGGGGGTGCGCGAGGCCCGGGTGATGATGCGCGAAGACCAGCCGGGCGACAAGCGCTTGGTGGCGTACGTGGTGGGGAGCGCGGAGGTGGACGGGCTGCGCGCGCACCTGCGCCAGGGGCTTCCCGAGTACATGGTGCCGCGGGCCATCGTGGCGCTGGACCGGCTGCCGCTGACCCCGAACGGAAAGGTGGACCGCAAGGCGCTGCCGGTGCCCGAGTACGCGGCCGACGCGGAGCTGTACGTAGCGCCGCGGACGCCGACCGAGGAGGTGCTGGCGGGGATCTGGGCGGAGGTGCTGCGCCTGGAGCGGGTGGGCGTGGAGGAAAGCTTCTTCGAGCTGGGCGGGCACTCGCTCCTGGCGATGCGGGTGATGTCGCGGGTCCGCGAGTTGTCCGGTGTGGAGCTGCCGCTGCGGGCGCTCTTCGAGGGACCCACGATCGCGGAGATGGCCAGGCGCGTGGACGCCGTCCAGGAGGAGATGGACGCCGAGCTCGCCCAGGTGGACCCGGAGCAGATGGCGATGCTGCTCGAGCTCCTCGGCGGCTCCACCGTCCCATGACTTCCTACGTTCCTCACGCGCTCCGCACCGGGCGGGGCGCTTCGCCGGCCGTGCGGGCGAACGGCCGGCGAACCGGCGCGCCCGGCCGCCTCCGCCGCGCGGAATCCACCCGCGGCATCGACATCTTCCCTCGTCCGGCCGCTTCGGCGGGCGCGAGGGGATCCGTACGCGTTCCACGCATCCGATCCACAGGCGTTTCCAGGTCATGAACTCCGTCGCGACACTCACCGAACTGACCCCGGCCCAGCGCCTGGAGCTCCTGAAGCTGGCGCGCGCCCGCGACCTGGTGCGCGACCGGTCGGAGCTCCCGCCGGTCGAGCGCGCCGCCCGGGACGGCCGGCTGCCGCTGTCGTTCGCGCAGGAGCGGCTCTGGATCATCGACCGCCTGGAGCCGGGAAGCGCCGTCTACAACATCTCCGTGGCATGGCGCCTGGCGGGTGCGCTGGACCAGGCGTCGCTCGAGCGGAGCCTGGGCGAGATCGTGCGGCGGCACGAGTCGCTGCGGACGGTCTTCGCCGAGGTGGACGGGTCGCCGGTGCAGGTAGTCGCGCCCTTCGGCGGGTTCGCGCTGCCCGTGGAGGACCTGTCGGGGTTGGGCGGGGCGGATCGCGAGGCGGCGGTCGGGCGGCGCGCCGGCGAAGAGGCCGCACGGCCCTTCGACCTTGCGGCGGGCCCGCTCTTCCGGGCGACGCTGCTGCGGCTGGGCGCCGAGGACCACGTGCTGCTGCTCGTGGTGCACCACATCGTCAGCGATGGGTGGAGCATGGGGGTGCTTTACCGGGAGCTGTCGGTGCTGTACGAGGCGTACCGCGAGGGGCGGGCGTCGCCGCTGCCGGAGCTGCGGCTGCAGTACGCCGACTACGCGGCCTGGCAGCGCGAGCACCTGCGGGGCGAGGTGCTGGACCGGCAGCTCGCGTACTGGAAGGAGCGCCTGGCGGGCGCGCCGGAGCTGCTGGAGGTGCCCACGGACCATCCCCGCCCGGCGGTGCAGACGTTCCGGGGGGCGCACGAGCGGATCGAGCTGTCCGTGGAGCTGCTGGAGCGGCTGCAGGCGCTGGGACGCAGCGAGGGCGCGACGCTGTACATGACGCTGCTGGGGGCCTTCCAGGTGCTGCTGGGCAAGTACACCGGGAGCGAGGACATCGTCGTGGGGAGCCCGGCGGCGGGGCGGACGAGAAAGGAGATCGAGGAGACGATCGGCTTCTTCGTCAACACCCTGGTGCTGCGGACCGACCTTTCCGGCGACCCGAGCTTCCGCGAGGTGATGCGGCGGGCGCGGGAGGCGACGCTGGGCGCGTACGAGCACCAGGAGGTGCCCTTCGAGAAGCTGGTGGCCGAACTGGAGCCCGAGCGGTCCCTGAGTCACACGCCGCTCTTCCAGGTGATGTTCGCGCAGCAGAACGCCGTGGAGCGGGGAGTCGCCCTGGCGGGGCTGGAGGTGAGCGAAGCCGGAGTGGAGCTCGAGAGCGCCAAGTTCGACCTCCTCCTGACCGCCAAGGCAACCGCCCGGGGCCTGCGTGTCGGACTGAACTACAGAACCGACCTTTTCGACCGCGGCACGGTCCAGCGGATGCTCCGCCACCTGGCGCGGGTGCTGGAGCGGGTCGCCGCGGATGTGGACGTGCGCCTCTCGCGCCTGGCGCTCGCCGGACCGGAGGAGCGTGCCCGGGTCGTCGTGGAGTGGAACCGGACGGAGGCGGAGTATCCGCGAAACGCGGGGATCCATGCGCTCTTCGCGGCGCAGGCGGCGCGCACGCCCGGCGCGGTGGCCCTGGTCTGGGGCACGGAGGAGCTGACGTACCGGGAGCTGGACGCGCGCGCCAACCGGCTGGCGCACCACCTGTGCGGGCTGGGCGTGGGGCCGGAAAGCCGCGTGGGGGTGCGGGTGGAGCGGAGCGTGGCGAACGTGGTCGCCACCCTGGCCGTGCTCAAGGCCGGCGGCTGCTGCGTCCCCGTCGACACGACCTACCCGGCCGAGCGGATGGCGCTCATGCTCGCGGACTCCGCCGTCCGCGTCCTGCTGAGCGACGCCGAGCTCGACGCCGCGGGTCTTCACGTCATCCGCCTGGACCAGGTGGCGGAGGTGCTCGCCGCCGGGCCGGATCACGCTCCGCCGGCGAACGCGTCGGGGGGGAACCTCGCCTACGTCTTCTACACCAGCGGGAGCACGGGGCGTCCCAAGGGCGTGATGATGGGGCACCGCGAGGTGGTGCAGTACGCGGCTTGCCTCCCCGGGACGATGCCCATCGGCCCCGGCGACCGCGTGGCGCAGGCGTCGAACGCGAGCTTCGACGCGGCGGTGTTCGAGATCTGGGGCGCGCTGCTGAACGGGGCCACGCTGGTGGGCATCGACCGCGACGTCCTTTTCTCCGCGCCGCTGCTGGGGCAGGCGCTGCGCGAGCAGGGGATCACGCACCTGTACCAGACGGCCGCGCTCTTCAACCAGCACGTGCGGGAGCAGGTCGACGTCTACGCCAGCCTGCGCCAGCTCGTCTTCGGGGCCGAGGCCGTGGGAACGGAGGGCGTGCGGGCCATGCTGCGCTCCGGGAAGCCTGCCCGCGTGCTGCACGAGTACGGGCCCACCGAGGCGACGGTGTGGTGCACGCTGGAGGAAGTGGGCGAGGTGGAGGAGGGCGCGGCCACGGTGCCGATTGGGCGCCCCATCCCCAACGCGCGCGCCTACGTGCTGGACCCGGCGGGCGAGCCGCTCCCGGTGGGCGTTCCCGGCGAGCTGTGCATCGGGGGGGACGGCGTGGTGCGCGGCTACCTGGGCCGCCCGGGGCTGACGGCGGAGCGCTTCGTCCCCGATCCCTTCTCCGTGGAGCCGGGCGGGCGGATGTACCGCACCGGCGACCGGGCGCGGTGGAAGGCCGATGGGAAGCTGGAGTTCATGGGCCGCCTGGACGACCAGGTGAAGATCCGCGGCTTCCGCATCGAGCCGGGCGAGGTGGAGGCGGCGATGGCGGCGTATCCGGGGGTGCGCGAGGCCCGGGTGATGATGCGCGAGGACCAGCCCGGCGACAAGCGGCTGGTGGCGTACGTGGTGGGCGAGGTGGAGACGGACGCGCTGCGCGAGCACCTGCGGCAGGGCCTGCCGGAGTACATGGTGCCGCAGGCCTTCATGCCGGTCGACCGGATCCCGCTGACGCCCAACGGCAAGCTGGACCGCAGGGCGCTCCCCGCGCCGGGAAGCGACGCCTATGCCTCGCGGGAGTACGAGGCGCCGGCGAACGAGACCGAGCGGGCGCTGGCCGAGATCTGGGCGGAGGTGCTGCGCGTGGACCGGGTGGGCCGCCGGGACAACTTCTTCAAGCTGGGCGGGCACTCGCTCCTGGCCATCCAGCTGATCGGGCGGATGCGGCGTGCGGGGCTGCACACGGACGTGCGGGCCCTGTTCACCACGCCGGTGCTGGCCGAGCTGGCCCTGGCCCTCGGCGGCGCGTCTACGGAGGTGGAGATCCCCGCGAACCGGATCCCGGAGGGGTCGGGGTCCATCGCGCCCGAGATGCTGCCGCTGGTGGAGCTGAGCCAGGCGGAGATCGACCGGGTGGTGGCGGGGGTGCCGGGCGGAGCCGCGAACGTGCAGGACATCTACCCGCTGGCCCCGCTGCAGGAAGGGTTCCTCTTCCACCACCTGCTGTCGGAGGAGGGGGACCCGTACCTGGTGTCGGGCCTGACCGAGTTCGACACCCGCGCGCGCCTGGACCGGTACCTGGCGGCCCTGCAGGCGGTGATCGGCCGCCACGACATCCTGCGCACCGCCGTGGCCTGGGAGGGGCTGCGCGAGCCGGTGCAGGTGGTCTGGCGGCACGCGCCGCTGCCCGTGGAGGAGGTGGAGCTGGAGGCAGCGGCAGGGGATGCGGCCGGGGAGCTGTGGCGGCGCTTCGACCCCCGGCGGTTCCGGATGAACCTGGGGCGCGCACCGCTGCTGCGGGTGTGCATCGCCGAGGACCACGCGCGTGGCCGGTGGCTGCTGCTGCTGCAGAAGCACCACGTGACGGGTGACCACGAGTCGGTGGAGGTGCTGCAGGAGGAGATCTCGGCGTACCTGCGGGGCCTGGAGTCGGAGCTGCCGGCGCCGCTGCCGTTCCGCAACTACGTGGCGCAGGCGCGCCTGGGCGCCAACCGCAAGGAGCAGGAGCGGTTCTTCGGCGAAATGCTGAAGGACGTGGAGGAGCCGACGGCGCCGTACGGGATGCTGGACGTGTGGCGGGACGGACATGGAACCGGCGAGGCGCGGCTTCCGTTCACGGACGACCTGAGCGCACGGCTGCGCCGCCGGGCGCGGGCGCTGGGGGTGAGCGCGGCCAGCCTGTGCCACCTGGCGTGGGCGCAGGTGCTGGCGCGGCTGACCGGGCGGCAGGACGTGGTCTTCGGGACGCTGCTCTTCGGCCGCATGCAGGGCGGGGAGGGCGTGGACCGGGTGATGGGCCCCTTCATCAACACGCTGCCGGTGCGGATCGGGGTGGGAGAGGAGGGGGTGGAGGCGGCGGTGCGGCGCACGCACGCGCTGCTTGCGGAGCTGCTGCGGCACGAGCACGCCTCGCTGGTGCTGGCGCAGCGCTGCAGCGGCGTGAAGGCACCGGCGCCGCTGTTCACCTCGCTGCTGAACTATCGCTACAGCGGCGGGAGGGCTGCGGGGGAGGCGAAGAAGGGGGTGCAGGGCATTCGCGCGCAGGAGCGGACGAACTACCCCGTGGCGCTCGCCGTGGACGACCGGGGCGAAGGGTTCTCGATGGTGGCGCAGGTGGCGTTGCCGGCCCAGGCGGAGCAGGTGTGCCGGCTGATGCACACGGCGCTGGAGCGGCTGGTCGAGGCGCTGGAGGTTTCGCCCGGGCGGCCGGCCGGGAGCATCGATGTGCTGCCCGAGGCGGATCGCCAGCAGGTGGTGGAGGAGTGGAACCGCACGGACGCGGAGTACCCCGCGTACGTCCCCATCCACCGGCTCTTCGAGGAACAGGCGCGGCGCACGCCGAACGCGGCCGCGGTCCGCTTCGCCGGCGCGGCGCTCACCTACCGCGAGCTGGACCACGCCGCCAACCGGCTGGCGAACCACCTGCGGCGCCGCGGGGTGGGCCCGGAAACCCGTGTGGGCATCTGCCTGGAGCGCGGCACGGAGCTGGTCGTCGCCGTCCTGGCCGTGCTCAAGGCCGGCGGCGCCTACGTGCCGCTGGACCCGGCGTACCCGGCCGAGCGGCTGGCCTTCATGCTCGCCGACTCGGGCGCCCCGCTCCTGCTCACCCGTAGTCCCCTGCCGGAGGGGCTGCCGCCCCACGCCTCCGGGGTCGTCTGCCTCCATGCCGACCGCGAGCGCATCGAGGCAGAGAGCGCGCAGGCGCCGTCTGCCGGCGTGCTCCCCGAGAACCTGGCGTACGTCATCTACACCTCCGGCTCTACCGGCCGCCCCAAGGGCGTGCTGGTGCAGCACCGTTCCCTGTCGAACCTGCTGGCCTCTGGGCGCGAGGCGTTCGGCGTCGGCGAGGGCGACGTGATGCCGGCGCTGGCGTCGTACGCCTTCGACATCTGGCTCTTCGAGGCGCTCCTCCCCCTCACCTCCGGGGCCACGGTGCGCCTGGTGGCGCGCGAGCGGGTGCTGGACGTGCCCGCGCTGGCGGAGGAGATCGCGGACGCCACGCTCGTGCACGCGGTTCCCGCGCTGATGCGGCAGCTGGTGCAAGCGGAGCGCGAGAAGCCCCGGCTCGCCCGGCTGCGGGGCACCTTCGTGGGCGGCGACCGGGTGCCGGCCGACCTGCTGGCGGACATGCGCGAAGCGCTCCCCGGAACGGAGACGCACGTCCTGTACGGCCCTACGGAGGGGACCATCCTGTCCTCCACGCACCCCGTCCCGGCGGACGGAATCGTGGCGGGGCACCCGATCGGCCGTCCCCTGGGGAACGTGCGCCTGTACGTCTGCGACGCGCTCGGCAGCCCGCAGCCGGCGGGCGTGCAGGGCGAGCTCCTGATCGGCGGGGCGGGGGTGGCGCGCGGCTACCTGCGGCGCCCGGGGTTGACGGCGGGGCGCTTCGTTCCCGATCCGTTCTCGGCGGAGGGCGGCGCACGGCTGTACCGGACGGGTGACCGTGCGCGCTGGCGGGCGGACGGGACGCTGGAGTTCCTGGGGCGGGTGGACGCGCAGGTGAAGATCCGCGGCTTCCGGATCGAGCCGGGGGAGATCGAGGCCGTGCTGCGGGGCCACGAGAGCGTCACCGACTGCGTGGTGGTGGCGCGCGAGGACGTGCCGGGCGACCCGCGGCTGGTGGCGTACGTCGCCGGTCGCGCCGAGGCGGATGAGCTGCGGGAGCACCTGCGGCGGAGCCTGCCGGAGTACATGCTCCCGGCGGCGTTCGTGGTGCTCGACCAGCTGCCGCTGACTCCAAACGGCAAGCTGGACCGCAAGGCGCTGCCGGCGCCGGAGTACGCGGCCGGCGCGGACCGGTACGTAGCGCCGCGGACGCCGGTGGAAGAAGTGCTGGCGGGGATCTGGGGGGAGGTGCTGCGGCTGGAGCGGGTGGGGGTGGAGGAAGGCTTCTTCGAGCTGGGCGGGCACTCGCTCCTGGCCACTCGCGTGGTCTCTCGCGTCCGGGACGTATTCGCCATCGAGCTGCCGCTGCGGGCGCTCTTCGAGAGCCCCACGGTGGCGGAGCTGGCCGGCCGGGTGGAGGAAATGCGCCGCGCCGGGCTGCCGGTGCTGCCGCCGGTGTTTCCGGTGGAGCGCACGGGGGCGCTGCCGCTCTCGTTCGCGCAGGAGCGGCTCTGGTTCCTGGATCGCCTGGATCCGGGGAGCACCGCCTACAACATGGTCGGGGCATGGCGCCTGGGGGGGAGCCTGCACGCGGCGGCGCTGGAGCGGGGCCTGGGCGAGGTCGTCCGCAGGCACGAGGCGCTGCGGACCGTCTTCGCGGAGGTGGACGGCTCGCCCGTGCAGGTGATCGCGCCTTTCGGCGGGTTCGCCCTGCCGGTGGAGGACCTGTCGGGGCTGAGCGAGGCGGATCGCGAGGCGGCCGTCAGGCGCCGGGCCGGGGAGGAGGCGGCACGGCCCTTCGACCTCGCTGCGGGACCGCTCGTCCGCGCCGGGCTGCTGCGGCTGGGCGAGGAAGAGCACGTGCTGCTGCTCTCGATGCACCACATCGTCAGCGATGGCTGGAGCACGGGGGTGCTCTTCCGGGAGCTGTCGGCGCTGTACGCGGCGTACCACGAGGGCAGGGAGTCGCCGCTGGCGGAGCTGGCGGTGCAGTACGCCGACTACGCCGTGTGGCAGCGCGAGCAGCTGGCGGGCGAGGGCCTGGATCGGCAGCTCTCCTACTGGCGGGAGCGCCTGGCGGGCGCGCCGGAGCTGCTGGAACTGCCGACGGACCATCCCCGCCCGGCGGTGCAGACGTTCCGGGGCGCGACGGTTCCGTTCGAGCTTTCCCTGGAGCTGCTGGAGCGGTTGCAGGCGCTGGGACGGAGCGAGGGCACAACGCTCTACATGACGCTGCTGGGTGCCTTCCAGGTGCTGCTGAGCAAGTACGGCGGGGGCGAGGACATCGTCGTCGGCAGCCCCATTGCCGGACGCACCCGCCGGGAGGTGGAGGAGCTGATCGGCTTCTTCGTCAACACGCTGGTGCTGCGCACCGACCTCTCGGGCGACCCGTCCTTCCGCGAGGTGCTGCGGCGGGTACGGGAGGCGACACTGGGCGCCTATGAGCACCAGGAGGTGCCGTTCGAGCGCCTGGTGGCCGAGCTGCAGCCGGAGCGGTCGATGAGCCACACGCCGCTCTTCCAGGTGATGTTCACGCTCCAGGACGCCGGGGGCGGAGCAGCCGCGCTTCCGGGGCTGAAGGTGGGGGGCGTCGGCAGGGCGATGGAGATCGCCAAGTTCGACCTCTCCCTGACGGCGGGGGTGAGCGCTCACGGGCTGCACGGCGCACTGAACTACAGCACGGACGTTTTCGAGCGCGACACGGCCGAGCGGATGCTTGGCCACCTGGAGCGGGCGCTGGAGCAGGTCGCCGCCGATGCGGACGTGCGGATTTCGCGGCTGGAGCTGCTCGGCGAGGCGGAGCGCGCGCTCGTGCTGGAGGCGTGGAACCCGCAGCCGGCGGCCGAGTCTCCGGCGGGACGGTGCATCCACGAGCTGTTCGAGGAGCAGGCGGCGCGCACGCCGGGGGCGGTAGCCGCGCGCTTCGAGGAGGAGGCGCTCACGTACGCGGAGCTGAACGAGCGCGCGAACCAGCTCGCCCGCTTCCTTCGGCGGCGTGGAGTGGAGCCGGAGGTGCGGGTGGGGATCTGCCTGGAGCGCGGCACGGAGCTGGTCGCCGCCGTCCTGGCCGTGCTCAAGGCCGGCGGCGCATACGTGCCGCTGGACCCCGCCTACCCGGCCGAGCGGCTGGCCTTCATGCTCGCCGATTCGGGCGCCCCGCTCCTGCTCACCCGCCTGCCCCTGCCAGAGGGGCTTTCGCCCCCTGCTTCCGGGGTCGTCTGCCTCCATGCCGACCACGAGCGCATCAAGGCCGAGAGCGCGCAGGCACCCGACGCCGGCGTGCTCCCCGAGAACCTGGCGTACGTCATCTATACCTCCGGCTCTACCGGCCGCCCCAAGGGGGTGCTGGTGCAGCACCGCTCCCTGACCAACCTGCTGGCTGCCACGCGCGAGGCGTTCGGGGTCGGCGAGGGCGACGTGATGCCGGCGCTGGCCTCGTACGCCTTCGACATCTGGCTGTTCGAGGCGCTGCTGCCGCTCACCTCCGGCGCGGCGGTGCGCCTGGTGGCGCGCGAGCGGGTGCTGGACGTCCCCGCGCTGGTGGAGGAGATCGCCGACGCCACGCTCCTCCACGCGGTCCCCGCGCTGATGCGGCAGGTGGTGCAGGCGGAGCGCGGGACGCCGCTGCTTGGCCGGCTGCGGCGGGCCTTCGTGGGCGGTGACCGGGTGCCGGCCGACCTGCTGGCGGAGATGCGCGAGGCGCTCCCCGGGGCGGAGACGCACGTCCTTTACGGCCCCACCGAAGGGACCATCCTGGCCTCCGTGCATCCCGTCCCCGTGGATGGGATGGTGGCGGGGCACCCGATCGGCCGTCCCTTGGGGAACGTGCGTCTGTACGTCTGCGACGCGTTCGGCAGCGCGCAGCCGGTGGGCGTTCCGGGCGAGCTCCTGATCGGCGGGGCGGGGGTGGCGCGCGGTTACCTGGGGCGCTCCTCGATGACCGCGGAGCGCTTCGTCCCCGATCCGTTCTCGACCGAAGGCGGCGCACGGCTGTACCGCACGGGCGACCGGGCGCGCTGGCGGACGGACGGGACGCTGGAGTACCTGGCCCGCCTGGACGAACAGGTGAAGATCCGGGGCTTCCGGATCGAGCCGGGGGAGGTCGAGGCGGTGCTGGCGGCGCACGCGGAGGTGCGCGAGACGCGGGTGATCGTGTGGGAGGATGCGCCGGGCGAGAAGCGGCTGGTGGCGTACGTCGTGGGTGCGGCCGAGGCGGATGAGCTGCGGGAGCACCTGCGGCGGAGCCTGCCGGAGTACATGCTCCCGTCGGCGTACGTGGTGCTGGAGGCGCTGCCGCTGACGCCGAACGGGAAGCTGGACCGGAAGGCGCTGCCGGTGCCGGAGTACGCGGCCGGCGCCGACCGGTACGTAGCGCCGCGGACGCCGGTGGAAGAGGTGCTGGCGGGGATCTGGGCGGAGGTGCTGGGGCTGGAGCGGATGGGGGTGGAGGAGAACTTCTTCGCGGCGGGCGGGCACTCGCTGATGGCTTTCCGGGTGGTCTCGCGGGTTCGCGCGGTGTTCGCCATCGAGCTGCCGCTGCGTGCGCTCTTCGAGAGCCCCACGGTGGGGGAGCTGGCCGGCCGCGTGGAGGAGATGCGCCGCGCGGAGCTGCCGGTGCTGCCGCCGTTGGTGCCGGTGGAGCGCACGAGGGCGCTGCCGCCCTCGTTCGCGCAGGAGCGGCTCTGGTTCATCGACCGGCTGGACCCGGGAAGCGCCGTCTACAACATGCCCGTGGCGCGGCGCCTGACCGGAGCGCTGGACCAGGCGGCGCTGGAGCGGAGCCTGGGCGAGATCGTCCGGCGGCACGAGGCGCTGCGCACCACCTTCGGAGAGGTGGGCGGCTCGCCGGTGCAGGTGATCGCGCCTTTCGGCGGCTTCGCCCTGCCGGTGGAGGACCTGTCGGGGCTGGGGGAGGCAGATCGCGAGGCGGCGCTCAGGCGGCGCGCGGGCGAGGAAGCGCGGCGCGCGTTCGATCTTTCCGCGGGCCCCCTCTTCCGTGCGGCGCTGCTGCGGCTGGGCGAGGAAGACCACGTGCTGCTGCTCTCGATGCACCACGTCGTCAGCGACGGGTGGAGCATGGGGGTGCTCTTCCGCGAGTTGTCGGCGCTGTACGCGGCGTACCGCGAGGGGCGGGAGTCGCCGCTGCCGGAGTTGGCGGTGCAGTACGCCGACTATGCCGCCTGGCAGCGCGAGCACCTTCGGGACGGTGTCCTGGAGGGGGAACTGGCGTACTGGAGGGAGCAGCTCGCGGACGCACCCGCACTGCTGGAGCTCCCCACCGACCATCCGCGCCCCGCCATGCAGACGTTCCGGGGGGCGAGCGAGCGCGTCCAGCTCCCGGCGGAGCTGCTGGAGCGGCTTCGGATGGTGGGGCGGAGCGAGGGAGCGACGCTGTACATGGTGGTGCTTTCTGCCTTCCAGGCGCTGCTGTCGAAGTACAGCGGGAGCGAGGACGTCGTCGTGGGGAGCCCCATCGCGGGGCGCACGCACGGCGAGCTGGAGGGGCTGATCGGGTTCTTCGTCAACACGCTGGTGCTGCGCACCGACCTTTCGGGCGACCCGTCCTTCCGCGAGGTGCTGCGGCGGGTTCGGGAGGCGACGCTGGGCGCGTACGAGCACCAGGAGGTGCCGTTCGAGCGTCTGGTGGCCGAGCTGCAGCCGGAGCGGTCGATGAGCCACTCGCCGCTCTTCCAGGTTGCGTTCACACTCGACAACGCCCAGGACACGGGGGACGAGCTCGCGGGGCTGCGCGTGCAGGGAGTCGGAACGGGGCTCGAGGCCGCCAAGTTCGACCTGTCGCTGGGGCTCGCCGTGGGCTCCGAGGGGGCGCGCGGGGGGCTGACCTACAGCACGGACCTGTGGGAGGCCGCGACCATGCAGCGGCTCGTGGGCCACTTCACGCGCCTGGTGGAGCAGGCGGCCGCCGACCCGGACGCGCGCCTCTCGCGGGTGACGCTGCTGAACGAGGCGGAGCGCCGGCAGGTGGTGGAGGAGTGGAACCGGACGCCCGTGGAGTTCCCCGTGACGTTCCCCACAGGTGCCTGCATCCACGACCTGGTGGCGGCACAGGCGGAGCGCACGCCGGAGGCCTTGGCCGTGGTCTGCGGGGACGACGCGCTCACCTTCCACGAGCTGAACGCGCGCGCCAACCGGCTGGCGCGCCGCCTCGCGGGGCTGGGGGCCGGGCCGGAGGTCCGCGTCGGCATCTGCCTGGAGCGCTCGGCGGGGATGGTGGTGGCGATGCTGGCCGTGCTCAAGGCGGGCGCCGCGTACCTCCCCCTGGACCCCGCCTATCCGGCCGACCGGCTGGCCTACATGCTGGCCGACTCCGGCGTGCGTGCCCTGGTGACGGTGGACTCGCTGCGCGGCCTGCTCCCGGCGGAGGGCGTGCGGACCGTGCGGGTGGATGCGGACGCGGCGATGATTGCCGCGGAGCCGGACGGGGCGCCGGGCACGGAGGCCGGCAAGGAGCACGTGGCGTACGTGATCTACACCTCCGGCTCCACCGGCACGCCCAAGGGCGTAGAGGTAACGCACGGGGCGCTGCTCAACCTCGTCCATTGGCACCGCGAAGCCTTCGCGGTCACCCAGGCGGACCGGGCGACGCAGCTCGCCGGGCTGGGCTTCGACGCGTCGGTCTGGGAGTTGTGGCCGTACCTCGCCTCCGGCGCGACCGTGCACCTGGTCGCCGACGAAGAGACGCGCACCTCGCCCGCCGCGCTGCAGTCGTTCATGCTCGGCAGGCGGGTCACCGTCGCGTTCGCGCCGACGCCGCTGGCGGAGGCGCTGCTCGCGCTGGAGTGGCCGGCCGAGGCGCCGCTGCGCCTTCTGCTCACGGGCGGCGACGCGCTGCTCGGGCGTCCCCGCGCGGGGCTGCCGTTCGAGCTGGTCAACAACTACGGGCCAACGGAGAACACGGTCGTAGCCACGTCCGGCGTGGTGGGCGCGGGGCAGGGGAACGGACGCGCGCCGGGGATCGGCCGGCCCATCCACAACGTGCGGGCGTACGTGCTGGACCGGCGGCTGGAGCCGGTGCCGGTGGGGGTGCCGGGGGAGCTGTGCGTGGGCGGGGCGCAGGTGGCGCGCGGGTACCTGGGGCGCGCCGGGCTGACGGCGGAGAACTTCGTGCCGGACCCGTTCCGCGGGCCGGGCGCGCGGATGTACCGCACGGGCGACCAGGTGCGCTGGCTGGCCTCGGGCGAGATGGAGTTCCTGGGGCGGGTGGATCGGCAGGTCAAGGTGCGCGGCTTCCGCATCGAGCTGGGGGAGATCGAGGGCACGCTGCGGCGGAGCGGGGAAGTCGCCGACTGTGCGGTCGTGGCGCGCGAGGACGTGCTCGGGGAGAAGCGGCTGGTGGCGTACGTGGTGGGCGACGTGGAGGCGGGGGTGCTGCGCGAGCACCTGCGCCGGGAACTCCCTGCGTACATGGTGCCGGCGGCGTTCGTCTCGCTGAAGCGGCTTCCGCTGACTCCGAGCGGAAAGCTGGACCGCAAGGTGCTCCCGGCGCCGGAGCACGGGACGGGGGAGGCGGAGTACGAGGCGCCGCGGACGCCGGTGGAAGAGGTGCTGGCGGGGATCTGGGGGGAGGTGCTGCGCCTGGAGCAGGTGGGGGTGCACGACAGCTTCTTCGACCTGGGCGGGCACTCGCTGCTTGCGACGCGGGTGGTGGCCCGGGCAGGAGCCGTGCTCGGCGTCGAGATCCCCCTGCGCGCGCTCTTCGAGGCGCCGACGGTCGCGGAGCTGGCCGGGCGCGTGGAGGAGATGCGGCGCGCGGGCGAGGGTGCCGCCCTCCCGCCGCTCGTGCCCGTCGCCAGGGAGGCGCCGCTGCCGCTCTCCTTCGCGCAGGAGCGGCTGTGGTTCCTGCACCAGATGGAGCCGGAGGGTGCAGGCTACAACATGCACTGGTCGGGCCGGCTGCGGGGGTGCCTCGACGCCTCCGCGCTGGAGCAGGCGCTGGGCGAGCTGGTGCGCCGCCACGAGGCGCTGCGCACCACGTTCCGCCCGGTGGAGCAGGGCGCCGTGCAGGTCGTTCACCCGGCCGCGGCCGCGCGCCTGCCGGTGGTGGACCTCACCGTCCTCGCGCCGGACGCGCGCGAGGACGAGGCGCGCCGCATGGCGCGGGAGGACGCGGAGCGCCCCTTCGACCTGGAGCACGGTCCGCTGCTCCGCGCGACGCTGCTGCGCCTCTCCGGCGAGGAGCACGTGCTGCTGCTCTCGATGCACCACATCGTCAGCGACGGCTGGAGCATGGGCGTGCTCTTCCGCGAGCTGTTCACCCTCTACGAATGGTTCTCGCGGCCCTCCGGTGCGGGATCGCCGCTGCCGCCGCTGGCGGTGCAGTACGCGGACTTCGCCGTGTGGCAGCGCGCCTGGCTGCGGGGCGAAGTACTCCAGCGGCAACTCGACTGGTGGCGGGAGCGGCTGGGCGGCGCGTCCCCCGCGCTGGAGCTCCCGACCGACCGGCCGCGCCCCGCGGTGGCGAGCTCGCACGGCGCTTCACACGTGTTCCGCATCCCCGCGGAGGTCGCACGCGGGCTCCGCGCTCTCGCGCGGCGGGAAGGGGCGACGCTCTACATGGTGACGCACGCCGCCCTCGACCTGCTGCTCTCGCGCTGGTCGGGGCAGGAGGACGTGGTCGTCGGCTCGCCGATCGCGGGACGCACGCAGGTGGGAACGGAGGGGCTGATCGGCTTCTTCGTCAACACGCTCGCCCTGCGCATCGATCTTTCCGGCGACCCGGCGTTCCAGGAGCTCGTGCGCCGCGTGCGCGAGACGGCGCTGGGGGCATACGCCCACCAGGAGCTGCCGTTCGAGCGGCTGGTGGAGGAGGTCGCTCCGGACCGGGGCCTGTCGCACACGCCGCTCTTCCAGGTGATGTTCGCGCTCCAGAACGTGGACGCCGGCGCGAGGTCCGCCATCGCCGGGCTGCGGCTGGAGCCGTTCGGGAGCGAGATCCGGACGGTGCGCTTCGACCTGGAGCTGGACCTCAGGGAGATGGGCGAGGAGCTGGCCGGGAGCCTGCGCTTCCGGACCGACCTGTTCGACGACGCCACCATGGAGCGCTTCGCGGCGCAGTACCGGGCGGTGCTCGCCGCGGCCGCCGCCTCGCCGGAGGAGCGCCTGTCGCGCCTGTCCATCCTTCCGGACGAGGAGGCGCGGACGCTCCTCGCGTACGGGAGCGGTCCCGCCCGCGAGGACGTGGGCGGCGTCCCGGTGCACCGCCTCTTCGCGGCGCAGGCCGCACGCACGCCGGAGGCCCCCGCCCTCCTGTTTGCGGGGGAGTCGCTCACCTACGCGGAGGTGGACGCGCGCGCCGAGCGCCTCGCCCGGCGCCTGCGTGGCCGAGCCGTGCCGGGGGGCACGATCGCCGTGTGCCTGGAGCGCGGCCCGGGCGTGCTCGTGGCGATGCTGGCCGTCTGGAAGGCGGGCGGTATCTACCTGCCGCTCGATCCCCGCCATCCGGCGGAGCGGCTGTCCTTCCTGCTCGGCGACTCGGGCGCGGCACTGGTGGTCACCGAGGCGGCGCTTGCCGGGGTGCTGCCGGAGCGGGAGGTGGAGGTGGTGCTGCTGGATGGGATCTCCACATCCCAGGATCGGGGAGCGGACGAGAGCGGTGCGACGGCGGAAGTCCTGCCGGGGGACCTGGCCTACCTGATCTACACGTCGGGATCCACGGGGACCCCCAAGGCGGTGATGGTGGAGCACGCGCAGCTCACCCACACCCTGCGTGCCAGCCTCGAAACGCTCGGCTTCGCCCCCGATGACGTGGTGGCGGCGCTCGCTTCGACCACGTTCGACATCTCGCTGCTGGAGCTGCTCACGCCGCTCCTGGCCGGGGGCGCGGTGAGGATCGTCCCGCACGAGGTCGCGCGGGACCCGGAGACGCTGCTGGAAGCCGTGGCGGACGTGAGCGTGCTGCACGCGGTCCCCGCGCTGATGCGGCAGGTGGTGGAGGTGGTGCGGGGCGGGGCGACGCTTCCCTCGCTGCGGCTCCTGCTGGTGGGCGGCGACTCGGTACCGCCCGGCCTGCTGGAGGACATGCGCGAGCTACTCCCGGCGGCGCAGACGCGCGTCCTCTACGGTCCCACCGAAGGGACGATCATCTGCGCGACGTATGCCGTCCCCGCCGAGGGCGCGGTCGCCGGGCACCCGCTCGGTCGGCCGCTGCCGGGGGTGCGCCTGGCTGTGCGCGGCCCGCGCGGCGAGCTGGCGCCGGCCGGGGTGCCCGGCGAGGTGTGGATCTCGGGTGGAGGGGTGGCACGGGGCTACCTGGGCCGGCCGGAGCTGAACGCCGAGAAGTTCGTGGGCGCCGGGGCGGAGCGGGCCTACCGTACGGGTGACCGCGCCCGCTGGCGCGCGGACGGCGTCCTGGAGTTCCTGGGGCGCGCCGACGAGCAGGTGAAGGTGCGCGGCTTCCGCATCGAGCCCGGCGAGATCGAGGCCGTGCTGCGCGGGCAGCCTGGCGTGCGAGAGGCCGTCGTGGTGGCACGGGAGGACGCTCCCGGGGACCGGCGCCTGGTGGCCTACGTCGTCCCGGGCGCGGACGGCGTGGAGATCGCCGGCGGCGGCGAGGAGCAGGTGTCCGAGTGGGAAACGCTCTTCGACGACACCTACGCGCAGGACGAGGCGGAAGAAGACCCCACCCTGGCGCTGAAGGGGTGGAACAGCAGCTACACCGGCGAGCCGATCCCGCGCGAGGAGATGCGCGCGTGGGTGGAGCACACGGCGGAGCGCATCCTGGCGCTGCGCCCGGAGCGGGTGCTGGAGGTCGGGTGCGGGACGGGCCTGCTGCTGTTCCGCGTGGCGCCGCACACGCGGGCCTACCACGGGACCGACTTCTCGGGGGTGGCGCTGGCGCACGTCCGCCGGCATGCCGCCGGACTCCCGCAGGTGACCCTGTCGGAGCGCGAGGCCGACCGGCTGGACGACCAGGCGGGGGCGGGGTTCGACCTGGTGGTCGTCAACTCGGTCGCGCAGTACTTCCCGGACGTGGACTACCTGCTGCGCGTGCTGGAGGGTGCGGCCGCGGCGCTGCGGCCGGGCGGGCGGATCTTCGTGGGCGACGTGCGTAGCCTGCCGCTGGCGGGTGCCTTCCACGCCTCGGTGGAGCTCGCCCGAGCATCCGACGACCTCCCCGCCGGGCGCCTGCAGGCGCGGGTGCGGCGGGGGATGGCCGAGGAGCAGGAGCTGCTGGTCGATCCGGCGCTGTTCGAGGCGGTGCGGGCGCGGATGCCGCGGCTGGGCCGCGTGGAAGTGCAGGTGAAGCGGGGTGAGTACGACAACGAGGTCTCACGCTTCCGCTACGATGTCGTCCTCCACCTGGACGTGGTCGCCGCCGATTCGGCACCCATCGTCCGGGAATGGAGCGGGGAGGACGCGGCCGGGCTGCGGGCGCTGGCGGAGGGGAGCGCGTCGGCGCTGCTCGTCCGTGGCGTGCCCGACGCGCGGGTCCGCGAGCACGTTTGCGCGTACGAGCTGGTAGCGGCCGGCGGTGAAGCGGCCGACGCGGCGGCCGTGCGCGTGCTCGCGGCCGAGGACGCGGGTGGGATCGTCCCCGAGGCGCTGTTCGCGCTGGGCGAGGCGATGGGCCGTGCCGTGGAGGTGCGCCCGGGTGCGGCGGGGACGCTGGACGTGCTCCTCCATCCAGCCGCCGATGTCGTGCGCTTCCCCGTGGCGGTGGATGCGGAGCAGCCGTGGGAGGCGTACGCCAACGACCCGCAGTGGGGCCGCCGCATGCGCTCGCTCGTCCCCGCGCTTCGCGAGGCCGCCCGCGCCCGGCTGCCGGAGTACATGGTGCCGGGCGCCTTCGTGGTGCTGGAGGCATTCCCCGTCACCGCCAACGGCAAGGTGGACCGCGCCGCGCTCCCCGCGCCCGACACGCTCGGCTCGGGCGCGGGGACGTACGTGGCCCCGCGCACCCCGGCCGAAGAGCGGATGGCGGGGATCTGGGCGGAGGTGCTGGGTGTGGAGCGCGTCGGCGGGGAAGACAGCTTCTTCGAGCTGGGCGGCCACTCTCTGCTCGCCACGCAGCTGGTGTCGCGGGTGCGGGAGGCGTTCCGGACCGAGCTGCCGCTGCGGGCCGTGTTCGAGGCGCCGACGCTGGCCGAGCTGGCGGGCCGGGTGGAGGCGCTGCGGGCGGAGGCGCCCGGCGACGCCGGAGCCCCGCCGCTGGTGCCGGTGCCGCGCGACGGCTCGCCGCTGCCGCTGTCCTTCGCGCAGCAGCGGCTGTGGTTCATCGAGCAGCTGGAGCCGGGGAGCACCGCCTACCACATGCCCTCCGCGCTGCGGCTGCGCGGGCCGCTGGATGCGGGCGTGCTGGAGCGCGCGCTGAGCGAGGTGGTGCGCAGGCACGAGGCGCTGCGCACCACCTTCGGCGAGACCGAGGGAGTGCCCTTCCAGGTGGTGCATCCCGCGGGCGCGGCGCGGCTGGAGCTGACCGACCTGTCGCGCCTGGCTCCCGCGGAGCGCGAGGCCGAGGCCCGCCGGCTCGCCCGGGAAGAGGCGCAGCGTCCCTTCGACCTGCACCGCGGGCCGCTGCTGCGCACCCGCCTGCTGCGGCTGGGGGAGGACGACCACGTCCTGGTGCTCGCCATGCACCACGTTGTCAGCGACGGCTGGAGCATGGGAGTGCTCTTCGGTGAGCTGAGCGCGCTTTACGAGGCGTTCGCGCGCGGCGAGCCCTCGCCGCTGCCGGAGCTGCCGGTGCAGTACGCCGACTTCGCCGTCTGGCAGCGCGCCTGGCTCAGCGGCGACGTCCTGGAGGGGCAGATCGCCTGGTGGCGCGAGCGCCTGCGCGGCGCGCCCCCGCTCCTGGAGCTCCCCACGGACCATCCCCGCGCCGCGGCGCCGGACACCCGCGCCGGACACGTGTTCCGGGCGCTTCCGCCCGAGACGGCCGAGGGGGTACGGGCGCTGGCCAGGCGCGAGGGAGCCACGCTGTACATGGTGCTGCTCGCCTCGCTGGACCTGCTGCTGGCGCGCTGGTCGGGGCAGGAGGACGTCGTCGTCGGCACGCCCATCGCCAACCGGACGCGGCGGGAAACCGAGGGGCTGATCGGCTTCTTCGTCAACACGCTCGCGCTGCGGGCCGACGTATCGGGCAACCCCTCGTTCCAGGCGCTGCTCGGACGGGTGCGCGAGACGACGCTGGGGGCGTACCAGCACCAGGAGGTGCCGTTCGAGCGACTGGTCGACGAGCTGCGGGTGGAGCGCTCGTTGAGCCACACGCCGCTTTTCCAGGTGATGTTCGCGCTCAACGACGCCACCGGCGGTCAGCGGCCGTGGGGAGGGCTGGCGGTGGAGCCGTACGCGGCGGGGGGTGGCGCGGCGAAGTTCGACCTGGACGTGATGGTGATGGAGCGGCAGGGCGGGCTGGGGGTCGAGCTCACCTACCGGAAAGAACTGTGGGACGCGTCCACGGTGGAGCGCGTCGCCGGGGCGTACGCCCTGCTGCTGGAAACGGCGGCCGCGGACCCCGGGCGCCCGGTGCTCGGCCTTCCGCTCGTGTCGGAAGCGGAGCGGGCAAGCCTGTTGGCGGAGTCCAGCGGCGCGGTCTGCGACTGCCCGGCGGCGCTGCGCGTGCACGACCTGTTCGCGGCGCAGGCGGCGCGCACTCCCCATGCACCCGCGCTGGTGCACGCGGGCGAGGTCCTCGACTACGCGGGGCTGGAGCGCGCCGCCAACCGGCTCGCCAATCACCTCCGCCGCCTCGGCGTCGGTCCGGAGACCCGGGTGGGCATCTGCCTGGAGCGCGGCCCGGGGCTGGTGGTCGCCATGCTCGCCATCCTCAAGGCGGGTGGGGCGTACGTCCCGCTGGACCCCGCGTACCCCCGCGAGCGCCTGGCGTACATGCAGGAGGATGCGGGCGTCGCCCTGGTCCTCACCTCCGGCCCCCTCGCCGGCGCGCTCCCGGAGGGGACGCCCCTGCTCGCGCTTGACGCCGCCCGGGCCACGATCGACGCCGGGCCGGAGGTGGTGCCGGAGAGCGGCGTGGGGCCCGAGAACCTGTCGCACGTGATCTTCACCTCGGGCTCCACGGGAAGGCCCAAGGGGGTGATGGTCCGCCACTCCTCGACCGTCGTCCTGCTGCACTGGCTCCGCGAAACGGTCACCGACGAGGAGCGGGCCAGCGTCCTCTTCTCCACCTCGGTCAACTTCGACGTCTCCGTCGCCGAGGTCTTCGGCACCCTCTGCTGGGGCGGGACGCTGGTCCTGGTGGAGAACGCGCTGGAGCTGGCGAACGTGCGCGAGCCGGTGTCGTACGCGAGCATGGTCCCCACCGCCGCCGCCGAGCTGCTGCGCGCGGGCGGCATCCCGGCGAGCCTGCGGACGCTCGTCCTGGGCGGGGAGCCGCTCCCGGTGGAGTTGGCGCGGGCGCTCCATGCGCTCGGCACGCTGGAGCGGATCGGCAACGCGTATGGCCCGACGGAGGACACCACCTACTCCACCTTCGCGGTCGTCCCCCCGGGCGCGGACCGGGTCCCGATCGGCCGGCCGGTGGCGAACACGCGTGCGCTGGTGCTCGACGGGGAGCTGCAGCCGGTGCCCGCCTGGCTCGTCGGCGAGCTGTATCTGGCTGGGGACGGCCTGGCCCGCGGCTACGCCAGCCGCCCGGGCCTCACCGCGGAGCGCTTCCTCCCCGATCCGTTCGGGCCCCCGGGGTCGCGGATGTACCGTGTGGGAGACCGGGTCCGGCGCCGGCCCGACGGCGAGCTGGAGTACTTCGGGCGGACGGACTTCCAGGTGAAGGT
This sequence comes from Longimicrobium sp., assembly GCF_036388275.1. Classification (NCBI taxonomy): domain Bacteria; kingdom Pseudomonadati; phylum Gemmatimonadota; class Longimicrobiia; order Longimicrobiales; family Longimicrobiaceae; genus Longimicrobium; species Longimicrobium sp. Next base: position 187,509 of record NZ_DASVSF010000011.1, on the reverse strand, counting down.
GCGCGGCTTCCGCATCGAGCTCGGCGAGGTGGAGTCGGTGGTGGGGCGCCACCCCGGAGTTCGCGGCGTGGCCGCGGTGGTGCGCGGCGGCTCCTCAGGCCCGGACGACGTCCGGATCGTCGCCTACCTGGAAGCGGACGCGGGCATCTCCATAGCCGAGGTGCGGGAGCACGCGCGCGCCTCCCTCCCTGCCTACATGGTTCCCGCCACGTTCGTGGTGCTGGACGCGCTCCCGCTCACCCCCAACGGAAAGGTGGACCGGCGGGCGCTCCCAGAGCCGGAGCTCGCCGCCGCGCCGGCCGACGAGGAGCCGCAGACGGAGCTGGAGCGCGCCATCGCCGCGGTATGGGCGCAGGTGCTCGGCGTTCCAGCGATCGGGGCCCGCACGAGCTTCTTCGAGCTGGGTGGAAACTCGCTCCTGGTGGTCCGGGTGGCGCGGCTGCTGGAGTCGGCGCTGGGACGGAGCGTGCGGGTGCTGGACTTCTTCGAGCACGTCACCGTGGCCGACCTGGCGCGCCACCTTTCGGGTGCCGCGGCATCGGCGTCGATGGGCGACGCAGGTGAGAACCAGGGCGAGCGGCCAGGCCGGCTTCGGCAGGCGATACCGGTCCGGCCGGCCGGATCGGAGCGGCCGTTGTTCCTGGTCCATGACGGATGGGGGTCGGTCGCGTACGCGCATGGGCTGCATCACCACTTCGACGAGGAACTTCCCGTCTACGCATTGCCGCCGGTGTCCCGGGAGGAGCTCCCCCTTCGTACCGTCGAAGGCATGGCGGCCCGGCTGGTGCGGATGGTCCGTGATGTTCAGCCCGAGGGCCCTTACCGCCTGGCCGGCTGGTCCTTCGGGGGGATTCTCGCCTACGAGATGGCCGCGCAGCTCATCGGCCAGGGCCAAGCCGTCGAGTTCCTGGGGATGATCGACACCTACCATCCATCGTTCGGGGGCACCGGGGCCGGGGACACGGGGCGGGGCGTATACCTGCCACTCCACGTCCTCCGCGGAGAAGGCACCGCAGAGAGCGATGACACGGGGCCGGAGGACGGGGCATCTGCTGCTTCGGCGGCGGACCTGGCGGCGTTCGCCACCCGTTGGCGGGAGCAGGGGCTGCTCCCGGGGCACCTCACGGCAGAAGAAGCGCAGGAGGTCCAGGACCATCTGCGCAGTTCACTCCTCAGTCTGCGCGGCTACAGTCCTCGGCAGGTTTCGCTTCCGGTCCATCTGTTTTTCGCCCAGGATGACGCCGGCGTAGATCTCTGGCGCGGCTGGCAGACTCTCCTGGACGACGTGTCGATCAGTGCGACCCCGGTGCCGGGAACCCATCTGTCCATGATGGAGGCACCCAACGTCGAAGTTCTCGGTCGAGCGCTGTCGCGTGAAATCGGTCGCGCGGCTGCCGGCCTCAGGACGACGTCAGGCAGGTTACGTGCGGACGCATCAGCTGTATTCCCGGATCCGTTATGACCTGTCGTGCTCCCGTGCGCGGTTCCCCGAGGCCGACCGGCGGCTTTGTAGTCGAAGAGCCGAGTGCCCTGCTGGGCCGCTCGCGGCGAGCGCTTCGGCGTGGCAGGCGTCGGAGAAGCGTGCCTGCGAGGAGAACGCGGTTGAAGAACGAGAGCGTGTCGCGGATGCGGAAAACGTGGGGATGAGTATGCATGCGAACCGTCGCATGCGGGTGCAGGAGTAGACACGGCACCGCTGACGGAGCCGTTCGCCGTCGCCGCCATGAAGCAGGCGGCGAGCTCCAGGTCGCGGGTGGGAAGGTTGCAGCACTCGGCCCACGCAACGCGGTCCTGCTGGCCGCCCCCTCTCCCGAACTTCAGGTACAACACCGGGCCTTTGAAGCTGCAGCCCAGCGGCTGGATCGCTCCGGTCACCGCGGAACGGCTATCGCGCCGAACTGGATGTTCGCGAGCGCCGCGCCCAGCTCCTCGTCCGCGGGAAGCTCTTCAGCAGCGTATGCTTGATGCGTGTTGAGGACGCGTCCCGCCCCACGCACAGCAACGATCAGCGGCTCCGCGCTGCCGCGCCGCGCGGCGGCGGCCTCGGCCGCCTGTGGGTGATGCGGATGGTGCTTTCGAGAGCGACGGCAATTGCGCGGGCGCCGTGGGCCTCCGCGAGGCGGAGGAGCTGGTGAAGGTTGTTGAGCACGCGCTTGAGTTCGTGGAGCAGCGCGTGGGCACCCCGGCGCTGGGTAACGGGCGGCCGCTTGGCCGCGAGCGCGGCTTCGCGCACGTAGCGCAGCGGCAGGACGCCGCGGGCGCGCGCGGCCTGCTCGATGTGGCGCCACTCTTTGGGCGCCCAGACGGTCGGCTTCCCGATGGTACGACGGGACGGCATGATGCGGGATGTCGTCGGTGTCCTCGAGCGCAGCGAGCGAAGTTAGGCGCCTTCCCCGCGTTGCTGGCCCCGGAAGTTTCGGGCGCTGCAATTTCGGCCCGAAGGCAGGTACCGTGACCTCCGCCGAAGGGTTCTCGTCACGGCCACGCCCAACGAGGGCGATTGGGTTGTACTCGGAACGATAGAGCCGGTGATCGAAAGAATTCGCTTGTAAAGTGTCTGCCGCGTCCTTATGTTGATGGCTGCTGCGTACGTCCGAGTACATCGGCTACCAGAGTTGTCGGTATCTCTCAGCCAGACCGTCGCTCGGCCATGGCTACGTAACGGGTGTCGTTTGGGCCGCCACTAGGTCAGGTGAGCTCCCGAGTGACGCTTGGTCCTGAAAACAGACGTCTCAGATGCGGCGTACTAACGATCCTGTCGATTCTGTGGGGTATCTCGCGTCGGTCATCCCTCGTAACCGACTCAACTACTTGGTGAGTTTATGTGAGGAGACGCTCCGGCAAGTGCCCGGGAATGTCCTTGAAGTGGGCGTATATCGTGGCGGATCGCTTGTGTGTCTCGCGGATGTGGTAAGCCGTGTCTCTCCTGAACACTGTGTGTTTGGAGTCGATACTTTTACAGGTCACCCTTATACCGACGGACACCCCATTCATCCAATCGGCAAATACGCAGACATCGAGGTAGATACGCTGATAAGGAGCCTCACGGCACGTGGGCTTGATCGATGGATAAAATTGATTCGAGGGCGTGTCGAACACGTTCTTGATCCTGATTCTATTCGCCCTCTTTCGTTTGTGCACGTTGACTGCGATTTGTATTCGCCCGTGCTCTACTGTGCACGAGAGTTGCCTTCCCGGATCCAGCGAGGCGGTATTATCTATTTCGATGACTACGGACACGAGCACTGTCCAGGCGCGACGGCGGCTGTCAGAGAAATGTTTGCGACAGCCCAGGTGACTGAGGTGTATATGCAAGAGGACGAGACTTGTTGGTCTTGCTTCATTCGAGTATGACTCCACCATCCAAGGTGTAAATCTTCTGTGCTTGCAACTGTGACTCATCAAACATCACATGAACGTGAACCCTCTCCACTGACTGTGCATTGGTGAAACCCCTGTTGGAACTCTCGGGCATTCGGAAGAGTTACACCGCAGTTTGGGGCGGTGTAACAGAAGCGCTTTCGGATATTAATTTAAGTGTCGGGACTCGAGAAATTTTGACTATCGTTGGACCCTCAGGGTCTGGGAAATCGACGCTGCTTCGCTTACTTGCCGGACTTGAGGAGCCTACATCTGGGAGTGTTAGGACGCCCGGTCACTCCGGCGTGCTCCGCGTCGGATTCGTGTTTCAGAGCAACACTGTTTTCCCATGGCGCACAGTTCAAGGGAATCTGACGTTTCCGCTGGAACTCCGCCGTGTGCCGCTCAAACAGCGCAAGGACCGGGCGAGAGAAATTTGTCAACTGGTGCAACTAGACCCCGAGCGTTTCTTGCTAAAGTACCCCAAGGAACTCTCTGGAGGCGAGTCGCGACGGGTTGGGATTGGAATGGCTTTAGTTAATGATTCAGAACTACTTCTTCTGGACGAACCGACGTCGCAGCTAGATGAGTTTACAAAACAGAAGCTTCAAGGGGTTATCTACGACGTTTCCCAATCGCAGAAACTCACTGTGGTTTTGGTCACGCATGATATTTCCGAAGCAGTGTTGTTTGGAACGCGCATCCTGCTACTTTGGCGTGGGAGAGTACTTGACACGATTCCGGTGAATCTACCCCATCCTCGCACAGATCAACTAACGAGTAGTGCCGAGTTCGCGCGTTGTCGAGCGGAGGTTCTAGCGCGTTTTCAGTTAGCCGAGCAGGGGGAAAAGTGAGAGGGTACTCGCGCCACGTGACTTGGCTGGAACGCTTGGCCCCTTTTGTTCTCGTTATCACAATATGGCAGATGGCGGCCGCATTTCGTGCAGATCCGGGAGTCTTACCCTCCCCCCTGCATGTCCTCTTGCATTCGTTTCCAGAACTCGCCTTGTTTGGTGGTGCGTCTGATCCGAATCCTGCAGGTGCGTTCGCAGTCCTAGGGCTGAATCTCACCATAACGATCATCCGAGTTGTTATCAGCTTAGGTGTGGGCTCAGTCGCAGGATTTCTACTGGGCTTGAGTCTCCACTGTTTTTCTGCTGCAGCAAGCGGCAATGCATTCGTGTTGACCCTCCTTCGCAGTGTACCTTTATTCGCTTTGATTCCTCTGTTTGTTTTTTGGTTCCCCAACCGCGAAGTGGGAATCTTCATCTACATCACGCTAGCCGTGCTTCTGGTGGTCGCAACGAACTGCTATGAGGCCGTGAACAACATTCCACCATCATTCCGGGAGTCCGCAACTCTCCTCGGTGCAGGTCGGCTGACTATCCTGCGCAAGGTCCATGCACCAGCTGTGCTGCCGGAACTCAGAGGTAGTATGCGAGCCGTATCGGGGCTGGTGTGGGCGTTCGCGCTCGGTGCTGAATACCTCTCTAGCCAGTCCGGAATCGGCTTCTTGGTTTACCAGTCGTACCTCTACTCAGACATGGGGAAGCTAGTCCTCTTTGGAATGGTATATGGAATTATGGGTCTGCTGTCGATCAAAGCCGTAGATACGACCATCCGTAGGGTGACGCGCTGGCAACCCACCTACTAGAGGAGGATCGCATGAGAATGTTTCGACTGCCGGTAAAGGTGTTGTTGGTTATCGGATCGCTCCTACCAGCGGCGGCGTGTGAAACTAAACCGGGCGACGCAAGGGGGGCGGATTCTACCGGGGTGATTTTGCAGTCGCCGCCGACGCCAGTACGGTTTGGAATGCTACCCTACGGCGATCACACATACGCGATAATCGGTGCGAAGCTAGGATGGTTTGAAGATGTGGGCATTGCGCTGGATCACCGTTTGATCAAGGTCGAGGAGATCATACCGTCCCTTCGACAAGGCACACTTGATGTTGTGTCAACCCCGCCAGGTATTCTTTTCGCGGCGCACGATAATGCGCCGAACCTAGTTAGCTTTGTCTTTGGGGATCTGTTTCAAGGTTACGCAATCATGGCGCAACCAAATGACAACGTGCGGAGCTATTCTGACTTTGTCGCTGAAGGGATGGCTCCCGATGCAGCTATCCGGGCCACTGTTCAGCAGATGAGAGGAAAGCGCTTTGCGTATCCAACTGAGGCCGCGATTCAGCCTTTTATTGATTTGGTACTTGAGAAAGGCGGGCTCTCTCGCACGGATATTCGTGCTGCGGTATTGGACGACCCGCTCACGGTGAACGAAATGCGAAAGAGGCGGGCTGATTTCCAAGTAGGTGGGGTTCCATCGCGGCTTGTGCTCCAGCGGGAGGGATTCAGGCCCATTCTATCATCGGTCGATCTTGCCCGCGGGGCTGCTCCTACCCCCAATTCTCCTGAACTGACCAGTATTCTCCAGAATGGATGGGCAGCTTCGAAGAACTATTACGATCGGAATCGAGTAACTATTCTGCGCTTGGCTTCGGTAAACTACCGAATTATGAAGTTCATCAACGACTACCCGGACAGCGCGATCGCTCTGCACATGCCTTACCTGAGTGAGGTATCGGGGCAACAGTTCGGTCCTGAGGAGGGCCGTATCATCTACCAGGATTTAGACCCATTCGTCACTTTTGAAAACCAACGTGAGTGGTTCCACAACCCACGCAATCCGTTATACTACGCCAATCTCAACGGGAGCATTCTCAATAGTTTCATCGCGCAAGGAATCTTTCGTAACCCTGCCCCTGCCGTTGAAACTGTCATTTACGCAGATGATGTGTACCGTGAACTAGAGCGACTGAAAGGCAGCGCTGACAGTATCTTCCGAGTTCTCAACCGCGGCACCACCAATTCGAGCCGCAGGCTGATCAGCGAAGCGCGTCGTCAATACGGGTTCTACAACTACTTCGATGCGGAGCGGTTAGCGCGGCAAGTATTGGCGTCCCGCGGGACCCGACCCTAACTGACTCGTTTGTACATGCTAAGGGGAGCGAGATGAGAACTGGTGCGCAGATCCATTTGCGGAATTCCAGCCACAAACCCGAGAAGCTGCTCTGGCTCATCAAGCAGGGGGTGCCTGTTGTACTATTATTCTGCCTTTGGCAATTTGCGTCGTTCGTTCTTGGCACTGATCGACTGCCGAATCTTCATGGGACGATAGCATTGCTCGTGGAGAGTGCATTCGTGGATCCGCTTATCTCTGCCCAAGAAGGAACGTCGCGTGGTTTTGTCCCGCATGTGTTAGCTACGACCAGAACGATAGGTGTCGGCTTATTTGTGGGCTGCGTCACCGGACTCAGCGGCATAGTGGCATTGACCGTCTTCCCTCGGTTGCGCAAGCTTGTCGAACCGATCTTGGAGTTTGCTCGCATTCTCCCGCCGCTCCTGTTGATTCCCGTCACCCTTGTGCTGGTGAGGAATCCCTCTCAAATGCCAGTCTTGGTCGTCGCGGGATACACTGGCATGATCTTGCTCGTCTATGGACTCAGCGCGTTGCGAAATGTACCTGAAACGTACCTACAGCTCGGATCTTTATTGGGTGCAAGCCCTACATCGAATGCGCTAAAGGTGCAGCTTCCGGCCATCGTTCCTGAATTAGTCGGGGGGGTGCGAGTAGCGGCAGCGCTGGGAATTGGAATCTCCGTTGTTGCGGAGTATCTTGCTGCACCAGAAGGGATCGGACGCGTGATGAAATACGCGCTTTCATACTCTAGTGTGAGCCTGATCGTTGTCGGGATCGTCTGGACGATCCTGCTCGCACTCACGACGGACACGATCTTAGTGCTTCTCACTGCGCGCCTTCTTCGCTGGACAACCCGTCGTTCGCCGTGGCTACTCACGACAGGAACGACCCTATTCCGAACAAGAGCGACCTGACGCACCGAGCCAGCCGACGAGCAGACGGCGGGAGCACCTGAAGACCACCAGGATACTAAAAATGGCGAGACTCCAAACGGTGCGCGAAAGGCGGGCGGAGGCACAGGGCAGGCCAGAGAACGAAAAGTTGTCGCGTGTGCTAGTTTAGGATTGTGCTTCCACATGATACCCAGGCGTACGATGACTACTTCACCGCCGACTGTAATCGTGCTGAGCGATCTTCATCTCGGGGCTGGGCCGCTTGACGATTTTGATGCGGTAATTGAGGAGCATTTCTGTACATTCTTGAGTGAGCTTTCTTCGTCTGACCAACCGACTGAACTGGTTATCAACGGAGATTTCATCGATTTTGTACAAGCACCACCCTCCGAAGGACACGAGCTTGAAGCGGAAACCGATAGGGGGATACCTCTTTGTTTCACCGAGGTGCAATCGAACGAAAAGCTTTCTGCGGTCCTCAACGAGCACAAGAAGGCGTTTGTGGCACTTCAGGAATTCGTCGATTCTAATCCGCGGAACCAGTTAACAATTCTTCCGGGTAACCACGACCCGGACTTGTTCTGGCCTAGTATTCAAGATCGAGTGCGGGATGCATGCCTCGGCACTCCCACTGCTGCTGCCCGGGTGCGGTTCCATCTCGGTCAAGTATATCGTCCCACTTCCGCGCCTTCTGCTTGGATTGAGCATGGACATCAGCACGACGAGCTAAATTGCTTCTTCGTAGATGGATCTCCCCACTGGTCTGTGGAGCGGCCTCCCATACTACTCGACGTTACAGGCACGCCGCGCCTGCTCGAATGTGCCGGAACGCGCTTCCTCATTCGGTATCTGAATGGATTAGATCATCGTTTTCACTTCGTTGACAACGTGAAGCCGTTCAGGAGCTTTGTGCAGGCGCTCGCAATGTCTCCGTATAACTGGTACGCTGGACCCATCCGTCTGATAGCAGAGGTTTGGAGATTCAGACGGTATGTCTATGCAACGGCGCTGGACCACCCGTCCGATCTACTGGCTGCTGGGGAGTCGTACGGTTGGCTAGATCGAGAAGCGGCCGATGCTTTACGGCGGCGGATCGGGCAGCTTCCTCCTGATGCCATGGATGATTTCGGTGCCGCTCTTATAAGGGCCGGGATCAACCTGCGGAGTTCGGTCACTGTCTTCCTAGCTCAAGATGCGAACGCGATCGTCGCTCTGAATGCGATAGCCGAGCACCCGTCCGAGTTCGACGATTCCTTCGGGATCGGACGTGCTCAGTATCATCCGAACAGCATCCAAAAGCGACAACCTCAACTGGAGGATAAGCCAGGGACGCTTGGGATTGGTAAGCGAATCGTGAGGAGTGAATCTGAGACGCTGATTCGTGCTGCTCGCGAGGCACTGCAGACACCGGGAGTCGAGTGCGTTCTGATGGGGCATACACACGAGTGGGTTACACCCTCCCATGAGATTGCCTATGCAAACACGGGGTGCTGGATTCGCTATTTACGGTTGGACGAGTTCACAAACTTTACTTGGAGAGATCTCGAAATGCCGTATTGGCGTTATCCATTTCGATTGTTGTTCGCGAGGATAGGACTTTGCCCGAAGGCAGCCATGGAGATGCGTGTTTATGCTGAGGGCGGAGGTGACCAATGAGGCGGCGGCTACGGAAACCTGTATGGTTTCGACTCGCTCACGGGTGGGCGGATCACCCGGATCACCTAAAAGTCACGTGGGGGTTCGACACTTGGCCGGAGGAGCAATACTACGTGGTCTCCCAAGCCAGCTTACTGAAGGCGGGAACTGCTGTTCGGGATGCTTTAGGTGCCCTCGTTCAGAATGCATTAGATGCGTCAAAGAACGGATTGACTCCCTTCAGTGACGAACGGGAGCTTGGTAAATTACTTGGGAAGCTAGTGGATGCCGGGCAGAGCCTCTACACAGCATTTTTTACACCTGAGCCGCTCGATATCTCAACTAATCAAGACCCCGGAGGCGGGAATGCTCGGGCTGCTGAAGAGTGGTTCCGCACTGAAGTAGACAGGGAAAGAGGAGGGCAGGTGCGTGTGCATTTCCGCGTTCCAACCGCACTAACGGTGCCTTTTGGGTTGATGTATTCGGTGGGTAGACTTTCAAAAATTCCCGTGAGCGGCGCATTCACTTTCGACGAGTTACAAGATTTTTGGTGCATCAAGTTTTTGGCGTATACCACGTATGCGCATAGCAAACCCTTTTTCAACGACCTTACCCTTTCTCGTGCGAAGACAAAGCTCTTTGCCGTATTTCACGACCAAGAGCGCACAAATGCCGAGTACGAAACTGGCCTCCAGTGGATCGCCTCGTTACCGTTCTACACGTCACCGGATGAATTCAGCACCGCGTTGAAGATCACCAACGGCTGCACAAGAATCCTCTACTTCTACTGTCACGCTAGCGGCAATACGCTTTCTTTAAAAGCGAACACCACAGATTATAACTTATCCGCAGACCGCTTCAGAGCGCAGGTATTTGCGGAATCGCGAGGTCGTAAGGCAAAAGTGTACACGATTCTCAATGGATGCTCAACTGCCACTTCTCACGACTCTAACGCGGGAGGTCTTGAGGATGAGGCATCCTGGCTTCATGTCACAGCACAAGAGCCGCTACGCGGATTCATCGGTACTGAGACGGGCGTTCCGAACCTGTTCGCTTGGCGGTTCGGTCTTGCTCTTCTTCGACAGCTTCTCCGGGGCGTTCCATTGGACGAAGCCATGCTAGAACTTCGCCGGGCACACTGGCCACTGAGCCTTCTCTACAGCCTTTATTGTTACCCCGAGCTTCGCCTGCAGAGCTCCACGACTGACATCTTTCCTGATTTCCCGGAAGGGAACTTCTCTAAACTTCCAGTCGGCGTTGAGCTACTATGATGCGACACCGAGAACTCACTGCGTGGCCGGCCGTCCCATATCGGGGCCTGGCGTCGTATCGGCGCGCTGATGAGCCGATCTTCGCTGGGCGTGAGCGTGACACGCGCGCCTGTATCGACATCTTGGACAATGACAGAGTTCGTGTGTTTGTCTTGCATGGTTCATCAGGAGTTGGGAAATCGTCGTTTTTGCGCGCGGCACTTTTCCCGATGTTAGAACGGGTGGGGTTCGGCACCAGAGTTCCTGCGATCACACCCCAACCCGGAATCAAGGCCGAAGTACATCCGCAAGAGGATTCCCTCATCGTCCGTGCAGGAGCGCGCCCACTCTCCGCATTGGCTGACGCACTCTATAGTTTCGTCCGCCAAATCCAGCGGGATTGGGCGAACCACCCTGGCGGAGCTCCGAATCCAGACGTCGTCCTTGAGGCGCGGGGACCTGAAGACTTTCGAAATGGGGCGGGTCGTGATCCTGACCGATTCGTTCGCTCATTGAATCGGGTGTTAGCAGTGATCCCCTATCCGCTGTTCCTAGCAGTTGACCAAAGTGAGGAGTTGTTCACTTCTGGTGACCGTTTCGCCAATCAGGAGGGTGCGGCGGAGTATTTCGCATTCCTGCACCGGTTCACCAGAACTCGGATGGACGCACGGCTATGCATCTCCATGCGAACGGAGTACAAGGGCGTTTTTGACGATGAACTCACGCGATCTCATGTAGACAGCACGAAAATTCCAGGCTACTTCCTAGCGCCACTAACCCGACGAGGGGTTATCGAAGCTATCCGGCGACCCACATTGAAGTCGCGTTTGCATGCCCCGCACCTTCGAAAGCTCGGGACTCCTTTCGAACAATACGGGTTCCAGTACAGTGCCGGTCTCGTTGAAACGATCGCCGCCGAACTTCACGAAAACCCGGGACCCGGTGGTTTGCTGCCGTCTCTCCAGGTGCTCTGCCAGCGACTGCTTCGATACACTCGTGATCTCTACAAAGAGGATCGCACATGGATCATTAACGAGGCAGATTATCGGGATCTTGGGGGCACCCACTCGTTATTGGACGGCCAGATTGAAGACGCGTTGCGTACTGCGGCTACCGAAGCTCGCCTCCCGGCGAGTCAGCTCGGAAGTCAAATGGATTGTTGGCGCTCTTTGCTGCACGAAATGGTAGCGACGGAAGATGACGGCCGAGTCACGAGCGCACGATGGTCGAATGCACAGTTCAAGCGTCGAGCAGCCGAGGTTGGATGTACAAGAGTAGATACAGTCCGTAGATCTCTATCGAAACCGGAGTGGTCCGTCCTACGCGTCGACCATTCACCAACAGCGCCTTTGCGCAACAGCGCAGGGTCGTGGGCGCTCGGTCACGACTCTATTGGCCTTTCCCTCATCCGTTGGAATGCGGAGCAAAGCGCCCTTACTGCTGAAAGGCACGTCCGTGATGGGAGCCATGTCTTGCGTGCAGCTGCGTATACACTCAACGATTTGTTCTCCAAGACAGATACTCCTAATTGGACGCAAGTGGATTCCTTTGATGATTTCATGTGGGATCACCAACTCCCCTTCTTTGCTGACCACATGGGCTTCCTTAACCGTCTCGGTTTTGACATTAAGCTATTGGCAGAGCCGGCCGGCTTGGACGATGCAGCGAACGAGTACACACTCGCGGAACGCATTCAGAGATTAGTGCGTTTGACACATGAGCCTAGTCGGATCAAAGCCGCGTCGCTGCCGCGCGAGTTAGCCCGTGAAGATGGCTGGCAAGCATTCGTAATCTGGAACCTCTACGACGGTTATGCGATCATCGGAAGGGATCGTAACCTTGCGCCTGTTCGGTCGTTCCCCCTGGTGCAGCAGTGGTCGCAATTACAGCGGATTGTAAACCAACTCCACTGCGCACGGGTTGATGCCTATGAGGAAGTCAGTGTGAAATTTCTCCGGTTAGTCAGCGCGCTTGTAGATGGTACCTATGATCCCAAGACATGTTTTCCTCAAGATACGACACTTGAGGTACACCCGCCGGACGTAAGGAACCGCGCAAGAGATGTCATGTATGAACGTCTCACCGCAGGCATGGCAGACTTCGTGATTGGGCCGGCGCCAACTCGGGCGCTCGCGTTTCGTGGCGGTTACCCGGTGTTACTCGATGCTCGAGACCTCCGCGTATTGATCAATGAGCGCTATAAGGATGATCCCGAAGTGGCAGTTGCTTGGCAGAAGGCGCTTGCGACGCTCTTCATGCACAATACATGGCAAGCACATCTTCCGAATGGATTAACTGGAAACCAGCGTTCACGCGTCTTGCGACTAGCTTCCGTTGCTTATTTCACCACACAGTATGTACGTGAGTCCTATGAAGAATTTGTCTCGTTTGCTCATCAGCGGGTCCTCGGCTCGCGGCGACTTGGCGCGAGGTTGGGCGCGTTGCCGCTCGATCGCGTATCTATCCGTAACGCAGCGACTGCTTCGTACTCCCTCGAGCACTTCGAGGAGCATGGGGCGAGGTATTATGATACTAGTTCTTTGTCCTATTATCGGGAAAATGACAACGGAGATGCGGGCTTCGCAGCGATGGTCTATCGTGAACTGCTCGAACTTCGCTGTGCATTTCATGCTCTACACAAAAAACTTGATCACCTTGCGTCTTCGGGAGGGGCCGCAAGAACCGGTGCGGTTCTACAAACGATCAATGAACTGCGGGAACGTGCTTGGCGGCACTATCGGATCTTCAATTTCTTCGACGCTCACCGTTTGCTAGCCGAGGCAGTGAACCATCTGTTGTAGGCGTGTGGGGGACACAGTGATGCCAGCCATCTGGTCGACTCATCCTGCAGCAGGTGTCCGAATAGGTGTCCAAACTGCCGGGCACGGCCCCGCAGCGGGGGAAGGGAACGTTGGCAGATCGCGCGTCCTGTCTGGGTTTTTGTGACAGCCTGCGGTGTTCCAGTCCCCCCGGGAGCCGCCTGATAGCGTGAGGTCGGCCGTTCGAATCGGCCCAGGCCCATAGGACAGAGATGCCGCTGCAAGCACTTAGCTTGCGGCGGCTTTCTCGTTTGCGGCGGACAGCGACCATCCCAGTGTCGGATCCGGGTCAGCGCCAAGGGTTCAGGTGATGCCTCCGGGCTCATCGCCCGCGCACGTGGACGTGCTGACCACCGCGCCGTCGCGCATCGCCCACCGATGTTTCTCGCCTACGCACACTGCCGCCTCTGAAGCCTTGGGACCGGACAACAACGAGCAAGCGGGTGCCTGGCAGGACCGGGGTGCCCGCTTCGACATCTTGCCACCCGCGACATTTACGGCGTTAGGCGGATGTGGCTGACCACCCGCGCCTCGGCCCTGGCGCGGTCCAGGGGAATGAGCCAGAGGCGCCCTTCGCGCCAGAGCGGGTTCTGGTCGCGGTAGTGGTCCGAGAGGGGGTTGCCGCTCTGCCCGGTGGGGATCACGAATCCGCCGGACCCGTCCACGTCGGCCATGTCGACCACGTGGCGCTGGCTGGCGCCGTACGCGTTCCGGAACGGCGGCTGGCGGCTGCCGTATCCGCTGACGTTCACCGTGTGGAACGAGCCGCGGTTGGGGAACGGGCCGATGTTGAGGTTCAACGCGCGGTCCAGCACGTCGACGATACCCAGCGGGTGGTCGATCGACGTCTGGTGAAGGTCGCCCCAGCGCTGCTCGCCCACCCGCTGCACCGCCGTTCTCATCGCCGTGGCGGAGAGCTCGTCGAGCGTCTCCGTCGCCGGCGTCGTCACGTCGTCTACCCACGGGCTCGTGCCGCGCTCCAGGATCCGCTCCATCGTGGCGCGGGGAAAGTACATGCTGCGCCCCCGGAACTCGTCGTGCCCCACGCGGGTGCGCAGCTCCTCGAACCAGGTGTAGAATAGCGCCGCGGCGCGTGAGTCCACTCGTGCCTCGCCGTTCCACGCCCGCAGCTCGCGCGCGGCCTCGGCGAGGCCGGCGCGCTCCGCCGCCTGGACGGCGCGGGGCAGGTGGCGCAGGGCGAAGGCATCGGTAACGTCCATCTGCTGGCGGAGCACGTCCGCCGCGGTTAGCCCGCGCCCGGCTTCCACCATCTGGCGGATCCGCATCGCCCGGTACGGCTCCGCCCAGTGGGTGGTGATGTGGAACGGGTAGTTCGCGCCGGCCTGCCGGTTGTTGGCGGTGACCACGAACCCGTCCGCCGGGTCCAGCACGTGGGGGTGCTCGTCGAACTCCAAAAAGCGCACCCACTCGCCCTCGTCCGTCCACGCGGGCACGGGAAGCACGCCGTCGCCGCCGCGGCGCACCGGGACGCGCCCGCCCATCCAGTAGCCGATCCGCCCCTCCACGTCGGCGAAGACCACGTTCTGGTGCGGGTTGTTGAACCCCCGCAACGCCTGGACGAACTCGTCCGCCGAGCGCGCGCGGTTCATCCCCAGCAGGGCGGTGATCTCGGTGGAGGGCTCGTACGCGGTCCACCGCATGGACATCACGCGGTTCCCGCCACGCTCGTCCACGTCGGAGAGCACGGGGCCGTGGCGGGTGCCGCGGACCTGGTGCACCACCGAGTCGCCGCCCTTCACGCGGATCACCTCGCGGCGGACGGTGAACCGCGCCCACCCCTCCGGCGTGCGGTAGCGGGTGGCATCGGCGGAATCCACCTGCTCGACGTAGAAGTCCACGTCGTCCACCATGGCGTTGGTGTAGCCCCACGCCACGCGGTCGTTGTGGCCGGCGATCACGACGGGAACGCCGGGAAGCGTCATCCCGGTGACGTTGAAGCCGCCGCCGTGCAGGGCCGCCAGGTACCAGATGGCGGGCGCCCGCAGCGTCAGGTGCATGTCGTTGGCCAGGATGGGCTTGCCCGAGCGCGTGCGCGAGCCGCCGATCACCCAGGAGTTGGAGGCGTGCGCCGCGGCCACGCCTTCCAGCAGGTGAAGGGCGAGCGGCGGGGCTTCGACGCGGGGAACGGGTCCGGAGACGCGCGGGGCGGGGGCGGGAGCCGCCGCGGGGACCGCGCCGCCCTTGCCCCGCCACTGCGCGTCCGCGCCCACAATGGTGAGCCCCGAGTCGGGGTAGAAGGGCATCAGCTCGCGCCCCAGCGCCTCGCCCACGCGGTCGATCGCCTGCTGCACGGAAAGCCCCACCTCCCAGTCCGCCAGGTCCCACGCCATGATCTTGGCGATCGACATGCTGTTGCGGACGGTCCACGGCTCTGGGTCGAATCGCAGCGTTACGAACTCCGGCGGCAGGGGGCCGGGATGGTTGCCGATCCACGCGTTCACCCCGTCCGCGTAGGCCTGCATCAGCCGGCGCTGCTCCGGCGTCAGCCGCCGCACGCTCTCCTCCGCCGAGTGCCCCATCCCCACGGTGCGCAGGAACTTGTCGGTATCCAACAGCTGCTCACCGAGGATCTCGGCCAGGCGCCCGTCGGCCACGCGGCGGAACATCTCCATCTGGAACAGCCGGTCCTGCGCGTGCACGTAGCCCATCGCGCGGAACAGGTCCGCGTCCGTCTTCGCCCACACGTGGGGCACGCCCAGCGAGTCGCGCCACACCTCCACCGGCTGCTCCAGCCCGGCCAGCCGGGCGTCTCCGCCAGGGGACGCCGAACGCCCCAGCCACCAGCGGCCTCCCGCCGCCACGCACACGACGACCACCACCAGCCCCAGGACCACGTAGGCGAGCTTCTTCAGCATGGAGGAATTTCGGACGCTGGACGGGACGGGGGAGACGGCGGAGGACGGGAGAGAATGCGACGGCGGCGGCGCACGGTCAAGCGGCCCGCCCATCGAGCGATGGGACGGGCCGCTCGACGCCGATCAGATCGGTGCGGGCGGGCTGCCGCGGCCTCCGAGGAGCGTGTAGCCCTCGGAGCGGGCGACGTACGTAGCGGCGGTGATGTCTCCCGCCACGTTCAGCGTCGTCCGGCACATGTCCAGGATGCGGTCCACGCCCAGGATGATGCCGATCAGCGCGGGGTTCACGCCGATGGACGCCAGCATGACGATGATGAAGGGAATGGAGCCCGAGGGCACCCCCGCGGTGCCGATGCCGCCCAGGATGGCCATGTAGGCGATGGTGATCTGCGCGCCCAGCGACAGGTCTACCCCGGCGATCTGCGCCAGGAAGAGCACCGTCACCCCCTCGTACAGCGCCGTTCCGTTCTGGTTGGCCGTGGCGCCCACCGTCAGCACGAACGAGTTGATCTCCGGCGGCACGCCCAGGTTCTTTTCCGTCACCCGCAGCGCGGTGGGGAGCGTCGCGTTGGACGAGGACGTGGAGAACGCCGTCATCATCACCGTCTTGATCCGCCGGAAGAACTCCAGCGGCGGAATGCGCGAGAGCAGCCACACCGACAGCGAGTACACGCCGAACATCTGCAGCGCCAGCCCCAGCAGCACCGTGGCCATGAACCACGCCAGCGTGCCCAGCAGGTCCAGCCCGAACCCGGCGGTGTTGGCGAAGAGCAGGGCCGCCACGGCGTAGGGCGCCATCTTCATGATCAGCTCGATCAGCTTCACCGAGATGTCGAACAGCGCCTCCATCACCTTGATGAAGGGCGCCGCCACGGTGGGCCGCACCAGCGTGGAGGCCACGCCCAGCGCCAGGGCGAAGAACATCACGTGCAGCAGGTTGGGCGTCTCTCCCGCCGCCGCGGCCACCGGGTTGGCGGGAACGATGGTTTCCACCACCTGGGTCAGCACCGGCTTTTTCGCCGCGTCGTTTTCCGTCGCTGCCTCCACCCGCTTGGCGGCGTCCTGCCCGTAGCGCGCCTCCAGCCCCGCGGCGGTGGTGGCATCGATGCGCTCGCCGGGGCGGATGGTGTTGGCCAGCGTAATGCCGATCACGACGGAGATGGCCGACACCACCAGGGTGTAGCCGAAAGCCTTCGCGCCCACGCGGCCCAGCCTGCGGATGTCGCCGATGCCCGCCACGCCCACCACCAGGGCGGAAAAGACGAGCGGCATCACCACCATCAGCAGCAGCCGCAGGAAGAGCGCGCCGATGGGCGAGGCCACGTTGTTCACCGTCCACGCCAGCCCCGGATGGTCCGCGCCCAGCAGGGCGTTGGCGCCCAGCCCCGCCGCGGCGCCGATCACCAGCCCCAGCAGGATCTTCGTGTGAAGCGGCATGCCGCGCGGCTTGTCGGGCGTGCGGTCGTCGAGGTCGGTCGACAGTTCGCGCTCGAACGCGTCCGGCGCCGGCACCGCGGGGTCGTTCCTGTCAGTCATGGATTACGGGTCGCTGGCCTGGTAAACGAGACCGGCCCGGTGTTCCCGGGCCGGCCCACAACTGCCCGCGCGCCGACTGTGCACGGCGCGCGCCGAAAGATCAATCGCCCGCCACCGCGTGTGCGTCGTACCGGCGGATTTCGCCGCTCTTGAGCTTGGCCCAGTAGGCCGTCAGCTCGCGCTTGACGTTTCCGCTCAGCATCACCACGCCCAGGATGTTGGGGAACGCCATCCCCAAAATCATCAGGTCGCCGAACTCCAGCACGTTCACCGAGGTGATGATGGAGCCCAGGAACACGAAGAGCAGGAACAGTCCCTGGTAGATGCGCGTGCTGCCGTCGCCGAACAGCCAGGCCCAGCACCGCTCGCCGTAGTACGACCACGAGATCATGGTCGAGTACGCGAACAGGAACACGGCGAACGAGAGCACGTAGGGGAAGAACGAGATGTATTCGCCCATGGCCCGGGACGTCAGCGCCGCGCCCTTGCTCTGCGACACCAGGTCGGCGTACTCGGGGTTGTTGTACGCGCCCGTGATCACGATCACCAGCGCCGTCATGGTGCACACGACGACGGTGTCGATGAAGGGCTCCAGCAGCGCCACGATCCCTTCGCGAACGGGATATGGCGTCTTGGCGGCCGAGTGCGCGATGGCCGCCGAGCCGGCGCCCGCCTCGTTGCTGAACGCCGCGCGCCGGAAGCCCGTCACCAGCACGCCGATGAACCCGCCGTACCCCGCCGCGGGGGTGAACGCCTGCGACACGATGGCGCCGATGGCCCCGGGAATGGCGCTGAAGTTCATCAGCAGGATGGCGAGCGCGGCCAGCACGTACACGCCGCACATCAGCGGGACGATCTTCTCCGCCACGTTCGCAATGCGCTTGATCCCGCCGACGATGACGATGCCCGTGATTACCGTCATGAACAGGCCATAGATCCACGGCTGCTCGGCCAGGAACGGCAGCGTCTCCTGCATGGCGTTCAGCGACTGGTTCACCTGGAAGCTGTTGCCGCCTCCCAGCGAGCCGCCGATGCACAAAATGCTGAACATCACGGCCAGGAACATCCCCAGCCGCGGCCAGCCCTTCTCCTTGAGCCCCTTCGACAGGTACTCCATGGCACCGCCCATGATGCGGCCGTCGGGGCGTACCTCGCGGTACTGCTGGCCCAGCGTGCACTCGGCGAACTTGCTGCTCATTCCCAGCAGGCCGGCGATGATCATCCAGAAGGTGGCGCCCGGGCCGCCCACGCTCACGGCGATGGCCACGCCCGCGATGTTGCCCAGCCCCACCGTGGCCGAAAGCGCCGCGCTGAGCGCCTGGAAGTGGCTGACCTCGCCCACGTCGGTGGGATCGCTGTACTTGCCGCGGACCACCTGGATGGCGTGGCCGAACCCGCGGAAGTTGATGAAGTTCATCTTCACCGTGAAGAAGATGGCGCCCAGCACCAGCCAGAGCACCACCAGCGGCAGCACGGCCGCGTCGGTGAAGAACAGCACGTCGAAGAAGAAGACGGCGGAGATCAGCTGGTTCACCGTCCCCATCGCCCGGTCGATGCCACCCATCAGGCCGGGCTGGGCCTCTTCGGCCGGCTGCGCCTCTTCGGAGGTGGCCACCGGGGCCTGTTCGGCGCCGCCGGGGGCCTGCGCGGCGTCCAGCCCCGGCGCGGGGCCGGCGGGCTGCGCCGACTCCGCGGCGGGGGCCTGCGCCAGCACGGGCGCGGCGGTGCACAGCGGCGTCGCAAGCATGGCGATCGCCATCCAGCGCAGGACTGCGGATCTGGGCTTCATCGGCGGTGGAGTTCGGGGGAACGTGGGCGTGCGCGGGTGAGCAGGGCTCATACTCGCGTCGGGGTGACGCAAGTTCCGTCCAGAGTAGCTGCTGCTGGATTCACACGGCCCGCGTCCGCACCTTGAGAGGGGCACGACGGGCGCGTTATCTTACGACTTTCTGAGCCGAAGCCAAGCCCTCGCCCGACGGATCCATGCGCGCCGACGAAATCCGCTCCCGCTTTCTGGACTACTTCGCCCACCAGGGGCACGCCGTGCGTCCGTCGTCGTCGCTCGTTCCGGGCGACGATCCCACGCTGCTGTTCACGAACGCGGGGATGGTGCAGTTCAAGAAGGTGTTCCTGGGGATGGAGGAGGCGCCGTTCACCCGCGCCGCCACCAGCCAGAAGTGCGTGCGCGCCGGCGGCAAGCACAACGACCTGGAGGCGGTGGGCGTCACGGCGCGCCACCACACCTTCTTCGAGATGCTGGGCAACTTTTCGTTCGGCGACTACTTCAAGCGCGACGCCATCCGGTTCGCCTGGGAGCTGCTGACCGAGGAGTTCGGCATTCCCCGGGAGCGGCTGTGGGTGACGGTGCACCACACCGACGACGAGGCGCGGCAGCTGTGGCTGGAGATCGCCGACATCAGCCCCGAGCGCGTCTTTGGGCTGGGCGACAAGGACAACTTCTGGCAGATGGCCGATACCGGGCCCTGCGGCCCCTGCTCGGAGATCCACTTCGACCTGCGCCCCGAGGGGCGGCGCGGGACCGAGGTGTCGCGCGAGGAGTTCGAGGAGCTGGGCGAGAAGGGCGAGTTCCTGGAGATCTGGAACCTGGTCTTCATGCAGTTCGACCGCGACGCGGATGGCGAACTTCACCCGCTTCCGGCGCCGTGCGTGGACACGGGGATGGGGCTGGAGCGCCTTGCGTCCGTGCTGCAGGGCGTGGACGCCAACTACAAGACTGACCTGTTCACCAACGTGATCGCCCGGGCGGTGGAGGTCGTGGGCGTGCCCTACGAGTACGACACGCCACAGGGCGTATCGTACCGCGTGCTGGCGGACCACGGGCGCGCCACGGCGTTCCTGCTGGCGGATGGCGTATTCCCGTCCAACGAGGGCCGCGGGTACGTGCTGCGCCGCATCCTGCGCCGCGCGGTTCGCCACGCGTACCTGCTGGGCCGCCGCGCGCCGACGCTGGTGGAAGTGGTCGAGGCCGTCATCGACCGCATGGGGGTGACGTTTCCCGAGCTGCTGGGCCGCCGTGAGTACATCGTCAGCAACACGCGGGCGGAGGAGGAGCGCTTCCTGGCCACGATCGACGCGGGGATCAAGCTGTTCGACCAGCTGGCCCCCGTGGGAGGCAGCGGGACGATCGCCGGCGCGCAGGTCTTCAAGCTGTACGACACCTTCGGCTTTCCGGTAGACCTGACGGAGCTGATGGCGCAGGAGCGGGGCTACGCGGTCGATTGGGAGGGTTTCGAGCGCGAGCTGGACGCCCAGCGCCAGCGCAGCCGTGAAGACCGCAAGGCAGCGGGGATCGGGGTGGAGGCGGACGCGTTCGCCATGGGCTGGGAAGAGGTGCCGGGCGACACGGCCGACCAGGATTTCGCCGCGTATCGCGCCACGGCCGCGCAGACCGACATCCTGACGTTCCGGCGGATGGAGGACGGGCGGATGGCGCTGCAGCTGCGCGAAAACCCGTTCTACGCCGAGAGCGGCGGCCAGGTGAGCGATCGCGGCCACGTGCGTGGCGACGGCTGGTCGATGACGGTGAACGAGGTGCGCAAGGTGGCGGGCCGCGTGGCTGTCGTCGGCGCGGTGGAGGGCGACTTCATCCCTGGTCCCGTAACGGCGGAGGTGGACGAGCCGCCGCGGCGCGACACCGAGCGCAACCACACCGCCACGCACCTGCTGCATGCCGCGCTGCGCCGCGTGCTGGGCGAGCACGTGCACCAGCGGGGATCGCTGGTGGCGCCCGACCGCCTGCGCTTCGACTTCACGCACGGCGGACCCATGACGCCCGACCAGGTCTCCACCGTCGAGGGGATGGTGAACGAGGCGGTGTGGGCCAACTACGACGTGTGCTCCAACCAGATGGCGTACCCCGACGCCATCGCCCGGGGCGCCATGGCCCTGTTCAGCGAAAAGTACGGCGACGTGGTGCGCGTGGTGGAGATCCCCGGCGTGTCGATGGAGCTGTGCGGCGGCACCCACGTGCGGACGACAGGGCAGATCGGGTTGTTCCGCATCCTCTCGGAAAGCGGCGTGGCGGCGGGGGTGCGGCGCATCGAGGCGGTGACGGGGCGCGAGGCGTTCGAGCGGGTGCGCCGCGACGAGCGTACCCTGCGCGAGGCCGCCAGCCTGCTGAGGACGCGCGAGGAGAACCTGCTGCCGCGCATTCAGCAGGTGCTGGAGCAGGGCCGTGACCTGCAGAAGCAGCTGGAAAAGGCGCGCACCTCCGGCGGCGGCGACGTAGTGTCCACGCTCCTGGCATCCGCGGCGTCCCTGGACGGCGTGCGGGTCGTGACGTCCAGCGGAGCATTCGGCAGCGTCGACGAAATGAAGGCGCTGGGCGACGTTCTTCGCGAGCGGCTGGGGAGCGGTGTCGCCGTGCTGGCCGAAACCGAGGGCGGAAAGCCGATGATTGTCGTGGTGGTCACGGACGACCTGATTCGGCGCGGCATTCGGGCCGATGCAGTCGTTCGTGAGGTGGCGGCGCTGGCCGGAGGGAAGGGCGGCGGCAAGCCGCACATGGCGCAGGCCGGCGTAGGCGATCCCTCGCGCGTGCCCGGCGCCATGGAGAAGGTGCGCGAAATCGTCGAGGGCCTGCTGGCCGGCGCCCCCGCGTGAACCCGGCGGAAGAGTGGATCCGCGGGCGGCTGCGGGGCGCGCCGCCCGCGCTGCTCGACACCATGGTCGCCGTGCTTCCCGCGGACCCGGCGCTCCCCGTGCCGGACGCGCTGGCCGCCGCCGCGCTGGCGCTCTACGCCCGGTTGCGCGGGGAAAGCCGCGAAGAAGCGCTTCCATTGCTGGCGGCGGACGCGCTGTTCACCCACGCCCTGGAAGCCCAGGCCGAGGTGGACCCGGACGGGCTTTCCGCGCTGGCGGACCGCATGGGTGCCGCGGGGGCGCTCGGCTGGATGATGCCCGCATGACGGTGGGCGTGGCGCTACTGCTACGATCACTGGCGATGCCGTAGGGCCGGAGAATTTCGCATGCGGACAGACGGGGCCGGCTCCACGCCACGGAGCCGGCCCCTTCGTTTCGTCCGGCGAGATTTCGTCGAGTGAGATTTCGGCTGGCGCCTGGACTTCCAGGAGAAGCAACGTTCCGCGCGGCGCCTCCCGCGGGAAGTCAACGCTTTTTTGGGGGATCCGGGATTACAAGGAGGGTGTTCGCCGCAATGCACGTCTGCCGCGCCTTCAGCGGCGCGACCCGCTGCACGGTGATGCGCGCGCCCACCAGCGGCGCACCGCCGGCGTGCAGTTCCGCGCGGTGCAGGCGCCCCGTCATGGCCATGGGCACTGGCCGTCCCACCCTGCCGTCCGCGAAGATGGGCGCGGCTAGCAGGGTTGCGGCCGGCGAGCGCGCCACGCGCGCGACCATCACCAACGCCTCCCCACGCGCGGGAAAGCTCATCCGCAGCGTCGCGCCCGCCTCGCAGTAGCGCCAGGTGGCGGCCGCGGGCTGCGCGGAGTGGGCTACCGCGCGCGCGGTGGCGTTCTCGTAGAGGGCGAAGCTGACGTCGGCGCCGCGCTCCAGGTTCCTGCCGACCAGCCGCAGCAGCGCCCCGTGCTGGTAGACCCACGGCGCGGGGTCGGCGCGCGAGCCGGCGTCGGGGCACTCCCAAGTGTTTCCCACCACGATCACCCAGCGGCGCCGGGGCAGCTCGTCGGCCCACCAGGGAGTGCGGACCTGCCGTCCTTCGCACGGAACCGGGTGGAGCATGGTCCCGGGCCGCTGCAGCGCCGCAAACACGTACGTGCTCCAGTAGCCGCCCAGGAGCGTCGCCCCGGGGGCCCGCTGCTCGAGACGGGCGGCGACGTTCGCCAGCCCCTGCGGGTACGCCGGGGCCGATGCGGGGACCCGCAGCACGCTCGCCGCCAGCCCCGCGATCCCCGCCAGCGCCAGCACCCCCCGCCACCGGCGCGACACGCGGGGAAGGCTCGCGGCCAAGCACACCAGCGTAATCAGCCCCGCCAGCGTCCCGAAGACGAAGACGAGCGAGAAATAGCGCACGTGGAACTCGTTCATGCGCACGTGGCGCACGAGAAAGAACACCGGTAGCTGGACCGCGGCCATCATCCAGCAGGCGAGCACCAGCGCCGCGCCCTCCACCCGCCAGGAGGGCGACCGCCCGCCTCGCGCTCTCCAGAGCACGACCACGGCGGCGAGTGCGCCGGCGGTCGCCACCACCAGCAGGGGCATGGAGGCGGATGCAGCCAGCCTCGACCAGACACGCCGCGCGTTGTCCGCCAGGTGCCCGTGGTCGATGACCAGCCCCGTCCGGAAGTACCCGCCGAACCGGGCGTGGCAGTAGAGGTCGAAGGCGGCGCGGAGCAGCCGCCCGGCGAGCATCCCCGCCATCACGATCAGCCCGCTCTCCGCCAGCCTCCGCCGCAGGGAGCGGCCCGGCTCCGCATCCAGCGCGTGCGCCCGGACGGCCTCGACCCCCGCTACCATCAGGAGCATCTGGCCGCTCAGCGGCGACGTCCACTGGGCCAGGAACACGGCGCAGGCGGTTGAGCCGCGCACCCACCAAAAGCCGCGCCCGTCGGGGTTCGGCCGATCGCCAAGCCGTCGGAGCCCCCACCAGGCGAGCAGAAGGGCGGTGATCTGCCAGGCGTAGGGGTGCGCCGCGTCGAAGAGAGGGACGCGGGAATCGGAGTTGCCCACGAGCACGGCGGCCAGCAGTCCGCCCGCCGCCCACCCCCAGACGCCGGCGAGGCGCGCCATCACCACAGTCGCCATCAGCACCCATGCGGTGCCCACCAGGTGCAGGTCCGCGTAGTCGAACGCGTGCCCCGAGACGCGGCTGGCCGCCCGCAGCAGCAGCAGGTGCCACGTGCCCAGCCGGTCCTGCCCCCAGTAGTAGACGTCGAACAGGCTCCATTCCCGCGCGCGGATCATCAGCACGGGAATGGCCAGGTCGGAGTTGAAGTCCTTCGGACGCGGATGGAGCGCGCGGCTGATCCACGGCGCGGCGAGCACCGGCAGGCACGCCAGCGCTGCCCAGAGCGGGAGCCACGCCCTCCGGCCCAAACGCGGTACAGCGGCGAGCTTTCCGCGCACCCAGCCGCGCGGCTCCCCGTTCACGTCGGCGAGCCTGCCGCTGGTTGTGGTCGAATACGGCATGCGTATGGGAAGAAAGCCGCGATTTGGTCGATGCATGAGCGACGGGCCTGCGAGCGGGAAGCCATTGATACACCCACAGTCATCATCCTGCAACCCGCGATCGTCGGCTTCCTGATGGGTCTGCTGTAACCAATCGCCAGTGGCAGGGTACCTCAGGGCCCGCATCCCGGACTCGCCGATGTGCGGACCCTTCGTTCGCCAGAACTTGCCTGGATGCCGATGCACCGCCTGCTGTCGCTATTCGCCCTTTCCATTCTCGCCGCCTGTGGCCCGGGCGAGGACCGTCCCGCGTACACCGCCGCGCCGGGCGGCTCTGCGCCCGCTACTGTCGGCGCGCCACAGCCCGCCGCGGATACCACGTGGGCCCTTCGGTTCGACGGCGCCGGCCCGCTGCGCATCGGAATGACGGTGGACGAGGCCCGCGCGGCGCTCGGAGGCGACTTTCAGCCCGATGGCCAAGCCGTGGGCACGGTAGACGGTCCGCAGGGCTGCCAGTACGCCCGCTCAGGCCGGCTGCCCGAGGGGATGATGGTAATGTTGGAGGGAGCGCGCGTGGTGCGCGTGGAGGTGGATTCGGGGAATGTCGCCACGGTGGAAGGCGGGCGGATCGGGGACTCGGAGACGCGGATCCAGCAGACGTATCAGGGTCGCGTGGAGGTGCAGCCGCACAAGTACACAGACGGCCACTACCTCATCGTGCGCCCGGCGGACGGGGATACGACGCGCCAGTTGATCTTTGAGACGGACGGCAGTCGGGTGCTCCGCTTCCGCGCCGGCCAGCACCCGCAGGTGGGCTACGTGGAGGGCTGCTCGTAAAGCAGTCTTCCACCGGGGCAGGGGAACGCGATCAGGGATCCCGCGGGACCGCGTTCCCGTCCGCCTGCTCGGCAGGATCATGAATCGCGAAGTACCGCGGATGGTACACGTAGTCTTCGCCGGACCCGTCGATCACACGCACGAACCCCCTGGCCTCCCACCGTGGGTCTGGGATCATCTCGTATCGCTTGTTGAGTTCGAGGTCCACCTCGTACCCTTCGTTCCTAACGCATTCAACGAACCTCCCTCCGGAACTCTGCAGGTTGTTCATGGCTCCATCCCGGTACTCGCGTTGGTCCTTCGCGGCGCTCACCGACCGATCGCTCATCAGGAGGCTTGGCGGATTGTACTCTCTTCAGCATGCCCCGCTTCTACAGGAACAAAGCAACGTTTCGGGAACATGAAGTCATCCCCGGTTTCATCGATCACGCGCAGGAACCCCCGTCGCTCACCGACAGGGTCGGGAAGCCTGTGGTAAACGCGGCCGACCCGGAGGTCTACCTCATAGCCAATGTTCTGCACGCACAGGACGAACTGTGCGTTCGCCGGCTGCTCAGTCATCGCAGTCCTCCATGTTTGATCTTCATCCCGCGCTTCCCGATTCCGTGTGCCTCGTATCAGTGAACTTCCTCCGTGATGGCCTCTCCGGTCTGGACATACAGAACGGTAGCGTGTCCCTTGCACTTGCGCCACTGCCCCGGGCCATACATCTGCCGGAGCCACGCCAGGTGCCGGATGCCGTGGCCTCGGGCGTTGGTCATCACGTCGCGGATGGGTCCGACGATCTCGAAGTCCTCTCCAAATTGCATAATCCCGGCCGATCTGCGAGTTTGGTGCGGGGGTCAGGCGCCGGTCGAACAGGCCCCTGAAATCTAGCACCGAAACCGTCCAGAACGTGCATCTTTACCCGCCACAGCCCGGACCAGTTTTGAACCTCATCCAAGCCCTCCACGAGGCGCGCGCGGCCGAGAAGGAGCAGGCGCTTTTCTACCGCGGGCTGGCCGCGCAGGCCGAAGACCGCGGCGACGCCGAGCTCAGCGAGCGCTGCAACGAGCTGCACGCCGACGAGCAGCACCACCTTTCCCGCCTGACGGCACGCCTGCTGGAACTGGGCGCCACCCTCCCCGACCTCGACCACGTCTCCTCAGAGGCGGTGGGGATGGAGGCGTGGGAAGCCGCGGCCCGCACGCGCGAAGAGGCCGAGGTGCTTCGCTACGAGCAGCTGCTGAAGAGTGGGATGGACGACGCGACCCGCGCGCTGCTCGGCGAAATCCTGGACACCGAGCGGCACCACGCCGAGGAGCTGGGGGGAAAGTGGACAACCGCCTGATGCTTGGACTCAGAGGGCGCCGTGCGCTGGTGTCGGGCGCGTCGCGAGGGGTGGGGCGCGCCACGGCGCTGATGCTGGCGCGCGCCGGCGCCGACGTGGGCGTGGGCTACGCCACGCGCGAGGCCGAGGCCAACGAGGTCGTGGGCCTGGCGCGCGACCTGGGCGTGCGCGCCTTTGCGCAGGCCGCCGACGTGAGCACGCCCTGGGGCGCCGAGATGCTGTTCGAGCGCTGCCTGGTGGAGTTGGGGGGCGTGGACGTGTTCGTGGCCAACGCGGGGATCTGGGTGCCCGACGACGTGCCTCTGGCCGGCATGGCCGACGCGCAGTGGGAGCGCACCATCACCGCCAACCTCACCTCCGTCTTCCAGACCGTGCGGCTCGCCGCCCGCTTCGTGACCGACGGCGGCCGCATCGTCATCGTCTCGTCCACGGCCGGGCAGCGCGGCGAGGCGTTCCACGCCGACTACGCCGCCAGCAAGGGGGCGCTGATCTCGTTCACCAAGTCCGTGGCGGTGGAGCTGGCCGAGCGCGACGTGACGGTGAACTGCGTTGCACCGGGGTGGATCGACACCGAGATGATCGAGCGGCCGCTGGCGGAGCGGCGCGGCCCGATCGAGGCGGGCATTCCCCTGGGCCGCGTCGCCAGCGCCGACGACGTGGCCGGCCCCATCGTCTTCCTCTGCTCCACCCTGGCGCGCCACGTGACGGGTGAGGTGCTGAACGTCAACGGCGGGAGCGTGCTCTGTGGCTAAGCCGCGCGTGCTGCTGCTGGCCACGGGCGGCACCATCTCCATGCAGGTGGACGCCGAGCGCGGCGGCGCCGTCCCGCGGCTGAGCGGGCGCGAGATCCTGGACTCGCTCCCCGGTGTGGAAGCGGTCGCACGGGTGGAGGTGCGCGAGTTCGGGCGCCTGCCGGGTCCGCACGTGACTATCGAGCGCATGTGGGAGATGAGGGCTGCCGTACTCGCCGCGCTCGACGAGGGCTACGACGGCGTGGTGGTCACCCACGGCACCGACACCATCGAAGAGACGGCGTACCTGCTGGACCGGTCCATCGCGTCCGGCCACCCCGTCGTCATCACCGGGGCCATGCGCAACTCCTCGGAGCTGTCGTGGGACGGGCCCGCCAACCTGATGGCCGCCATCGAGGTGGCGGCGGCGCCGGAAGCCGGTGGCCGAGGCACGATGGTGGTGATGGACGACGAAATCGTGCAGGGCGCGGAGGTGGTGAAGACCCACACCGAGGCGGCGGGCACCTTCCGCTCGCCCAACTGGGGTCCGCTGGGCGTCACCGACAAGGGCCGCGTGCTGTTCTACCGCGAGTCGCGCCGCAAGCCGCCGCTCACGCCCACCGTTCCCGCCACGCCGGTGGACCTGGTGAAGATCGTGGCGGGGGCGGACTCGCGGCTGCTGGAGGCCAGCCTGCAAACCGGGGCGCAGGGCATCGTGCTGGAGGCGCTGGGGCGGGGAAACGTGCCGCCGGAGGTGATGCCCGGCATGCAGCGCTGGGCAGACGCGGGCCAGCCGATGGTCATTACCTCGCGGTCGCTGCGCGGGCGGGTGCTGGATACTTACGCCTATCCCGGCGGAGGCCACATGCTGCGGGAGATGGGCGCCATCTTCGCCGACCACATGACGGGGCAGCAGGCGCGCATCGAGCTGATGCTGGCGATCGGCGTGCACGGCCGGGACCTCGGCGCCATCCGCGAGGTGATCGAAGCCGGGCGCTACGAGCACTGAGGGGGAAGGCTGGAAATTTCTCGTAAGTCTTTGTAGATTCAGATACTTGCCCCAGCATCTGCCCCGTCCGCGCCACCTCGCGCCGCGGGGCAGCCGCACGATGCTCCCATCCTCTCGCACCGTAGACCTCCTGATGCGCACTCTCCTTCGTGTTGCCGTCCTTTCGCTTTCCGCCGCCCTCGCCGCCCCGGCCGCCGCCCAGCAGGCCGCGCCGTCGGCCCCGGCCGCGGCGCAGCAGCCCGCGTCCTTGGGCGTGACCTTCAACGCCTTCGTGGCACTCAAGCCCGGGATGACGGCGGACGACGTGGCGCGGGTGATCGGCCGCCCCGGCCGCGAGCTGAGCCGGGCCCAGGCCGGGGGCTACACCACGGTTTCGTACCAGTGGATGGCCGATGACATGAGCGCGATCATGGTGACGCTGCAGAACGATGCGGTGATCAACGTCACGCAGATGTCGTTGAAGCCGCCGTACCCCGTGCGCCCGGCGACGCTGGCCACGCACGCCCAGCTTCGCCCGGGGATGACGCTGGAGCAGGCGATGGACGTCCTCGGGCCCGGCATTCCCATGAGCATGACCAGGCTGATGAACACCGTCACGTTCTCGGTGTCCTGGCCGGGCGAGTCGCTGGGATCCATGCTGCTGGTTACCTTCCAGGACGGGAAGCTCGCGTCCAGCATGCAGGCCGGACTGCGGTAGGCCTCTCTCCGCGGTCGATCCATCAGCGCCCCTCCGTGTCTCTGGAGGGGCGCTTTTTTCGTGTTCTGCACCCGCGGCATCCGGGTCACCTGACCCATTGAGCCAACTCCTTGGAGGAACGGTACATAAGTGGTGGTGCGGCAGGCTTTCCCCGCTGGGTCGGAGATGCCACGGGCACGCGCTCCCTCCGGGCAACCCCATCCGCAAGGCAAGCTGTTTTTCGGCAATCACTTAGGCCGCTGGCGGTGCGCCGTGCCGCCTCCGGCCTCGTCCGTGCCTTGGATGGGGGACGTGCCGCGGCAGAGTGCCGGGCACGCAAAACATCCAAAAACCTCCCGACCACCGGGTGATCGCCATGAAGATCCGCACTCTTGCCCTGCTGCTTCCCCTCGCCGCCGCTGCCTGCGACGACGCTCCCACCATCTCCGCGGGTACGTCCGCCCCGCTGGCGACCTCGTACGATGCGCCCAAGACCGGCGAGGGATACCTGCCCGGCGCGGGCGGCGTCCAGCTGTTCTATCGCGTGTACGGCAGCGGCCCCGACACGGCGGTGGTGATCTCCGGCGGCCCCGGGCTGTCGCTGGGCTACCTGGACCGTGACCTGGCGCCGCTCGCGCACGGCCGCACGGTCATCTTCTACGACTCGCGCGGCGCGGGCCGGTCCACACTGCTCTTCGATCCGGCGCAGATGGGCATCCAGCAGCACGTGGCGGATGTGGAAGCCGTTCGCCAGCACTTCGGCATCGGAAAGCTGTCCCTGGTCGGCCACTCGTGGGGCGCCATGGTCGCGCCGATGTACGCGGCGCAGTACCCGGCGAACGTGAACCGGCTGGTGATGGTGACGCCCGGCCCCGTGCAGGCGCACTACGACGCGCAGTTCGAGGCGGAGCGCATCGCCCGCACCTCCGCCGCCGCGCTGCAGCGCCAGGGTGAGCTGTTCGGCGAGCTGGCGGGCGGGCAGTCGCCGGACCCCGCCGCGGCGTGCGAGGAGCTGCTCAGCATCTGGTTCCCCGCCTACTTCCATGACGCCGGCAATATGGCGAACCTGAAGGGCAGCTGGTGCGACGTCCCGGCCCCCGCGGCCAACGCGCTGCTCTTTACGATGGTGGTGGGCCGTGCATCGCTGGGCCCGGACTTCGACCTGCGGCCGATGCTGCGGACGGTGCAGGCACCCGTGCTCGTCATCCACGGCGCCGCCGACCCCATCCCCTTCCAGAGCACGAAGACCTATGCCGACGAGATCCCCGGCGCCCGCTTCAGCGTGATCCAGCAGGCGGGGCACTTCCCCTGGCTGGAGCAGCCCACGGCGTTCTTTACGCAGGTGAACAACTTCCTGCGCCGCCAGGACGTGGCCCACTGAGCGGGTGATCGGCCCCGAGCGACGGGGCTGGCGATCGCGTACCTGAGGACGAAATCCCCCGCGCCGGAGCATCGGCGCGGGGGATTCTTTCGCGTGGGGGCCCCTCCCCCGGCCCCTCCCCGCACAAACAACGTGCGGAGAGGGGAGAACTTCGGTCGGGTTCGATCGGGTGCCTCGCATGCCGCGGGAGCCCCCTCCCCCGCCCCCGTCCCCCGCTGCGCAGGGGAGGGGGAGACCTGAATCGCGCTCCGGTTGGCGTCGCGCACTCGGCTGCGCGTGCAGTCCGCGCAGGCGGACTTCGGGCCGTGGTTGCCGCGAATTCATTCGCCCCAGCGGCGCCGAGGCCTCGCCGCTCCTTGGACAAGTGTGTGCGGCCCATCAACGGCGACCCGATCCCCCCGATCAAAATCTCAGTGTCACACCTCTTGCGTAAGCTGCCGTGGCAGACTATCGTTGCGAAAATTATCCTGGATGGCAGATCAACCTAAGAAAGTAAAGTGCACGGGCCCACTCGGCTGGATGACATCGATCTGCGGCTGCTGGAGATGCTGCAGGAGAACGGGCGCACCTCGCAGCACGACCTGGCGCAGGCGGTGGGGCTTTCGTCGCCGGCGGTGGGCGAGCGGGTGCGGAAGCTCGAGGAACGCGGGATCATCCGCCGGTTCACCGTCGTGGTGGATCCCAAGCGGCTGGGGCGCGACGTGACCGCCTTCATCGCCGTAGGGATGGCCGGCTCGCCCCACTACCCGGAGTTCCGGGAGCGAGTGATGGCCCACGGCGAAGTGCTGGAGTGCCACAGCATCACCGGCCAGGGATCGCACCTGCTGAAGATCCGCACCGACAGCACCTCGACGCTCGAGGGGCTGCTGGCCGAGATCCAGGCGTGGCCCGGCGTGCAGTGGACCACCACCAGCATCGTGCTTTCGACGATCAAGGAAACCAGCGACCTGCGGCTGGGCCCGCGCCCCACGGGCGACGCAGGCTGAATTCCAGGGCGGGGCAGCGGCCCCGATGGACGCGACACAGCACTCAAACCCTTGCAAGGAACAGAAGCCCATGCCCAGGACCACCGCCCGGTTCGACACCCTGGCCGCCGCCACGGGGTGGGGCGCCGACAGCCGCCACGGCAACGGCACCTCCGAGCCGATGGACATCGAAAGCCTCTTCGGCAGCAACACCTTCGGGTTGGCGGAGATGCGCGCGCGGCTGCCGAAGCAGATCTACAAGGCGCTCTGCCGCACCGTGGACCACGGCGAGCCGCTGGACCCGTCCGTGGCCGACGCGGTAGCGCTGGCCATGAAGGAGTGGGCGCTGGAAAAGGGCGCCTCGCACTTCACCCACTGGTTTCAGCCGCTGACCGGCAGCACCGCCGAAAAGCACGACAGCTTCATCACCCCCAACGAGGGTGGCGGCGCCGTCGCCGAGTTCAACGGCAAGGAGCTGATCCAGGGCGAGCCCGACGCGTCGTCGTTCCCCTCGGGCGGCCTGCGCGCCACCTTCGAGGCCCGCGGCTACACCGCGTGGGACCCCACCTCGCCCGCGTTCATCGTGTCGACGCCGGCCGGGTGCTATCTCAGCATCCCCACGGCCTTCCTGTCGTGGACGGGCGACGCGCTCGACACCAAGATCCCGCTGCTGCGGTCGATGTCGGCGCTGGCGGTGCAGGCCAAGCGCTCGCTGGCCCTGTTCGGCGCCACGTCGGAGAAAGTGACGGCCACCTGCGGGCCGGAGCAGGAGTTCTTCCTGATCGACCAGGAGTTCTTCTACCGCCGGCCGGACCTGGTGACCACGGGGCGTACGCTGTTCGGCGCCAAGCCGCCGCGCGGGCAGGAGCTGGAAGACCACTACTTCGGCAGCATTCCCGACCGCGTCCTGGCGTTCATGATGGAGGTGGAGCGCGAGCTGTACCGGCTGGGCGTGCCCGTGAAGACGCGGCACAACGAGGTGGCGCCCGGGCAGTTCGAGATGGCGCCCATCTACGAGAACGCCAACCTGGCGGCCGACCACCAGCAGCTGATGATGATCACGCTGCGCAAGGCGGCGCGGAACTTCGGCCTCGCCTGCCTGCTGCACGAGAAGCCCTTCGCGGGCGTCAACGGCAGCGGCAAGCACCTGAACTGGTCGCTGGGAACGGAGAGCGCCAACCTGCTGGAGCCGGGCGAAACACCGCACGACAACATGCAGTTCCTGTTCTTCTGCACGGCCGTGCTGCGCGCGGTGGACCGGCACCAGGACCTGATCCGCGCGACCGTGGCGCACGCCGGCAACGACCACCGCCTGGGCGCAAACGAGGCGCCGCCGGCCATCATCTCGGTGTTCCTGGGCGACCAGCTGGCGGACGTGTTCGAGCAGATCGAGCGCGCCGGCACGGCCACGGAAAGCAAGCAGGGCGGCCTGCTGGGGCTGGGCTCGCCGGTGCTGCCGAACCTTCCGCAGCACGCGGGGGACCGCAACCGCACGTCCCCCTTCGCCTTCACGGGCAACAAGTTCGAGTTCCGCGCGCCGGGCTCGTCGCAGTCGGTGTCGTTCGCGGCCACGGTGCTCAACACCATCATGGCCGAGTCGCTCGACGAGCTGAACACGCTGCTGGATGCGGAGCTGGAGAAGGGAACGTCGTTCGAGGACGCGCTGCGCACGCTGATCGCGTCGGAGATCCGTAAGGTCAAGCGCATCATCTTCAACGGCGACGGCTACAGCGACGATTGGAAGGACGAGGCCGCCCGCCGCGGGCTGCTGAACCTGCCCAACACGCTCGACGCGCTGGAGATGCTCCCTGGCGAGAAGAACCGGGCGCTGTTCGAGAAGTACGGTGTTCTTTCGCACCGCGAGCTGGAAAGCCGGCACGAGGTGGCGCTGGACCAGTACTTCAAGACGGTGAACATCGAGGGCGAAACCACGGCCGACATCGCCAGCACCATGATCCTGCCGGCCGCGGTGCGCTACCTGAACGACCTGGTGGCCGCCGCCGACCGCACCCGCACGCTGGGCGTGGAAACGCGCGGGCTCACCCGCACGGTGAAGATCGTGAACGAACTCGTGGATGAGCTTCGCGACGCGCTGGACGCGCTGGTGGAGCAGAACGCCGAGCTGGGCGGCGAGACCGTGCACAGCAAGGCGTACCACGTGCGCGACAACGTGGTCCCGGCGATGGGCGCCGTGCGCGCCGCCGCCGACCGCCTGGAGAAGGTGGTGCCCGACGACTACTGGCCATTGCCGACGTACCGCGACATGCTGTTCGTGAAGTAAGGCGGACGCCGATCGCCGGATGTACAACGGGCCGCTCCCCTTTCCGGGAGCGGCCCGTTGTACATCGCGAAGGGCTCGTCCCCGCGCTAGCCCCGCTGCGCGCGGAGGGCGTGGTGGACGGCGGAGACGATGCGGTCCACCGACGACGGGGCGAGGTCGGGGAAAAGCGGCAGCGTCAGCACCTCGCGCGCCGCTTGCTCGGCGACGGGAAAGGGGCCTTTCGCGTGCGGGGCGTACGGACGCTCGCGGGGAACAGGCAGGTCGTAGTGCACCGAGGCCTCCACGCCCGACGCGCGGATGGCGTGAACGAGCTCGTCGCGCCGCAGCGGTGGGGCGGCCCGTGCTACGTACATCTGGTAGACGTGGGTGGTCCCGCCCCGCCGGTACGGCAGTGCCAGCCCGGTGTCCGCAAGCCCGGCGGACAGCCGTGCGGCGAGCTGTGCGCGCGCCTCGTTCATGGCGTCCACCCGGGCAAGCTGCACGCGGCCGAGGGCCGCCTGCGGGGCGCTCAGGCGAAAGTTGGCGCCCGGCTCGGTGATGCGGCGCGCCCACGGGACGGCGGGCCGGGCGCGGGGGCTCCGGTCCACCCCGTGCGAGGCGAGCGCGCGTGCCCGGGCGACGAGCCGCTCGTCGCCGGACACCAGCATGCCGCCTTCGCCGGTGGTCATGTTCTTGGTCGGAAAGAAGCTGAAGCAGCCGGCGCCGCCGAACGAGCCCACGCGGCGGCCGTCCACCTGCGCGCCCGCGGCCTGGGCCGCGTCTTCCACCAGCAGCAGTCCATGCGAGCGGGCGAGTTCGGCCAGCGCCCCGATGTCGCAGGGAGCGCCCGCGATGTGCACCGCCAGAATGGCCTCGGTGTGCGGGCCGATCGCCGCGCGCACCGCGTCTACGTCCAGCCCGAGCGTGAGCGGCTCCACGTCGGCGAAGATCGGCGTGGCCCCCGCGCGCACCACCGCATTGGCCGTCGCGACGTAGGTGAAGGCGGGGACGATCACCTCGCCGCGAACGCCCGAGGCCTCCAGCGCCAGCTGCAGCGCGCTGGCGCACGAGTTCAGCCCGAGCCCGTGCGACACCCCCACGTGTCGTGCGAACTCCGCCTCGAAGGCCTCGTTCTCGGGAGAGTGGGTCAGCCAGCCGCTGCGCAGCGAGCGCGCAACCGCCGCCAGCTCGGCCTCGCCGATGGAGGGAGCACCCAGCGGCACGGGCGCGGGCGCGTCCACGCGCGGCACGGCGCGGTCCGGAACCGCACGCCCGGCGTGCGCGACCAGGAGGCGCACCCCTTCTTCCAGGGGGACGCGGGGCTCGAAACCGAGAACCCGCCGCGTCTTCGCGGAGTCCAGCGTGCCACGCCGCGGCCGCCGCGGCCGCTCCGGACGGGGCACCAGCCGTGCTTCGGGGATGTACGTCCGTACCACTTCCGCGAGCGTGCGCAGCGGCCGCGCGTCGCCGGCCGATACATTCAGCACCTCGCCCGCGGCGTCCGGTGCGTCAAGGGCGAGCACCAGCGCGCGCGCCGCGTCCTCGACCCAGGTGAAGTCGAGCTTCTCGTCGCCGTTGTCGAAGAGCTCCAGCTCGCGCCCGGCGAGCGCCGCGTCCACGAACCGCTGCACTACGCGGCCGTTGAAGTCTCCCGGCCCGTACACGGCGCTGGCGCGTACGATCACGGCTTCCACCCCCGTGCGACGGCCCCACGCGGTGACCAGCACCTCGGCGGCGAGCTTGCTGGCGCCGTAGGGCTCTTCCGGCCGCGTCGGGTGCGTCTCTGCCGCGCTGTCGCTTTCGAACGACCCATAGACCAGTGACGACGAGGCGAAAACCACCCGCTGTGCCCCACCCGCCGCTTCGCACGCCAGCAGCAGCGCGTTGGTAGCAGCCAGGTTCGCCTCGAATGCGAGCTGCGGCGCACGGGACGCCACGTCGGCCCGCGAAAGTCCGGCGAGATGCAGCACGTGCGTGGGCCGGCAGTCGGCCACCACGGCGTGCACCGCCTCGCGGTCGCGCAAATCCACCTCGCGGAACGAAACCCCGTCCAGCGCGGCCAGCCGGGCGCGGCGTCGATCCACCTCGAGAACGGCCGCGGGCTCCAGCGGCTCGCCGTTGAACCAGCCGTTGTCTACCGCGACGGCCTCTATGCCGCACCGCGCAAGCTCGGCACAGACGTACCCGCCGACGAAGCCGAGTCCGCCCGTAACCAGCACACGCATGGGGCTCGCGCGCTCAAACTGTTCATTTTGTGGCCGATTGCAGGCGGTATGCTGAGATTGCATTTCCGAGTTGCAGGAGGAAGAAACGACCGGGCAGACGGGACGAGCGGAAGGAACCGCAGATCGGGGAAGCCCCGCTCGGCGTGCGCCGGCCCGTCTGCGGGAGTGCCGGGTCAGCCCCCGGCGGCGACGCCGTACGCGTCCAGCTCGCCGCGCAGGTGGTTCAGGTGCGTGGTGAACAGGCTGTCTTCTTCCACCGTCTCACGGCCATCCGCCGTCAGGAGCGCCAAGCCCAAGCCGCTCAACGCGGTCACCACCTGGTCGGCGTTGCGGGTGCCGCGCTCGCGGTCCATCTCCAGGATGGCGCGCAGGTAGGCCGGCGTCTCGGTCAGAAAGGCGTGGAGCGCGTCGGGGTCGTTGGCCATCTCCATGCTTTCCATCGCCGCCGTGCGCAGGTCGTCGTGCGAGTGCTCGCCCTTGCCCGCGGCGTGGAACACGCGCCCGTACACGTCCAGCTCGCGGCGGTGAAGGTCGTCGTCGCCGGCCATCAGCAGCCCCAGGAAGTGCGACAGGTGCCGGGCCGCGTCTTCCGTGACGGGGCCTTCGCCGTGCCAGTAGCCCTGCTGCTCCGCCTGCTCCGCGGCCTGCACGATCATGCGGGCCAGCTCGTCGGGCGGAAGGTTCGTCGGGTGGTTCACGTGGTAGCTGTTGGGCGAGAGGGATTCAGCGGCCGCCGAAGGTCTGGACCACGCTGAGGGATACGGGGCGGCAGTTGGACTGTGCCGGGGTGAACCGGGCGCGCATCAGGCCGTCGCGAACGGCCGCGGCGAAGGCACGGTCGGAGCTGTCGAGCACTTCCACCGAGCCGGGGATCACTCGCCCGGCGGGATCGACGTCGTACTTGACGGTGGCGGCGGGCGGGCGGTCTCCGCCGGACTGCGCCGGGCGTGACACGTTCAGGCTGCCCGGGACCACGCGGACGGGCTCCTGGTGCACGGCGAACCGCACCACGGGTGCGCCGGCTTCCGGCGCCCCGCCGAACCCGATCGTCACCCGTAGCGAATCGCCCGCGAGCCCGGCGAGTAGCGCGGGCAGGTCGGGGCTGGCCGGTGCCCCGTCGCGAAAGATCGGCTCCAGCGACCGGTCGAAGGCGCGGTCGCCCGACGGCTGCACGACGCGCAGCAGGGCAGGCCGTCCGGTGCGCCGGAGCGTTACTTCGGCCCGGGCCACGTGGCGCGCCTCAGGCGACCAGTCTTCCGGCCAGCGCGGCTCCGGCGGCAGAATGCGGCTCCGCAGGCGGCTCAGCCCCGGGATGCTCCCCCGGCGCCGGCTGGGCGGCTCCCAGCGGCGCGCAACGGCGTCGGCCAGGGCGTGCGCGTACGCCGAATCCAGTGCGGTTCCATCCCCGGCCTTCACCCACACGGGATAGCCCCGGACGTCCTCCGCTACCGGGCAGCGGTCCACGCGGAACGGGGAGCCCTGGCCCGCGGCGGGCACGGACGCGAACGTGAGAGCGGCGGCCAGGAGCAGGCGCGGGTAGTTCATCATCGAACGGGCGGGTGGCGGGACGGGTGAAAAGTGGCCCCGCCAGCTTCAGGGGGCAAGACGCGGCACCTCGTCCGCGCCCGAGCCCACGGTCCGACTCTCACCAGCGCCGGTCCACGCCGTACTCGTCCAGCATCCGGTCCCGCCCGATCACCGGTACGTTCTCCTCCAGCGCTTGTGCCACGATCATGCGGTCGAACGGGTCCTTGTGATGCCGCGGCAACTGCTCGAACTCAAGGATGTGCTGAAGCTCGATCCGAAGCAGAGCAATGTTGTGTTCCCGGAGTCCGCCGTTGATGAACTCAGGGAATGGCTTGGCTAGGGATAGCTTCCCCTGGTTCGACTTGATGCCCATCTCCCAGAGGCTGGCCGTGCTGACCAGAAGCTCGTTGCTAGGATCGAGAGTCATCGCACGCGCATTCCCCGAGAGTTCCGGCCCGCCACTCAGGAGCCAGATGAACGCGTGGGTGTCGAGAAGGAACCTCATTCGTCGTCCTCCTCGAACTCCGGGAGCGGGTCGTCGAAGTCCGGAGACATCCAGACCATGCCACGCATGCTTCCGAATCGCCGCTGTGGCGGCGGCTCGCCAGGCAACGTGACGAACCGTTCGACGCCGTTCTCGACCACCGTCTTGAACATCTCGCGTGTCGAGATCACCACCTTGCGATGCTTGCTGGGATCGGGTTCCGAGGCGTTGCTCTGGGCGGCCTTCTCCCTTGCGAACGCGATCGCGTCCTCCTCCCGCGTGAACTCGACATCGCGGATCAGCTCACCGCCATCATAGACGAGCCAGCTCCGGCGCGTGGGGATCACGTGCCAGTCGAGGATCACGTCGAAAACGGGTTTCTCGTCCATCACTGCCGTACGGCGCATGGGATCTCCGGATCATCGGAATGGATGACGCGGCACAACGCGTACCCTGGGGAACCCGCCCCGCGTGAGGATTGCGGTGCCGCAAGTGGACAGAGTGAAATATGGTGCCGTGGATGCCGGATTTCCAAACCGCCACCCGCCACCGCGCGGACGCGAATGAAAAGAAGCAGGCCGCCCCTGGAGGGACGGCCTGCAATTCATCTCGAAAGGTGGAGAACCGGCCCGGGATTTCGCTCCGGTGGCGCCACCCGCCGGTCAGGACTCGGGATAGAACTGCACGGTCCACTCCGAGCCCGTGGCGAAGCCGGCCAGCTTCGCGGGGTTGAAGATGCTCAGGCTGGTCACCGCGCCGCCTGCCATCCACGACGGCCCGTCCACCACGCCCAGGTGGCAGCCGCCCATCACCAGCCCGGGGCGGGGCACGTCGTTGCTGATCAGCGTGCACGCACCCGACGCCGTGAACACGCCCTCGGGAGTGTCGAACCGCGCGTAGAACTGCTGCGGCAGCCCCGGCGGAAAGCGCGGATCGGTGATGCGGAGGCAGGCCGTGGCGCTGCCCACCCGGCGGACGCCGTTGTTCACGATGCGGCCCGACGAGGCGGTGCCCGCCTCCGACCACAGCGAGGCGCCCAGGAACACGTTCGCCTGGAAGGGCGCCTGCGCGCAGACGGCGCGGTCCGCCGGAAAGTCGGGGTCTTCCACCGACCGGAAGCGCAGCACCGTGGGGCGCGCGCCGGTCTGGGGCGACGAGTTGATCACCTCGGCGCTGCCGCCGTACAGGGCAGCGTCGCCAGGGGCGGCGTGGCGGTCGGTGCCCGCGGGGGCATCACCGCAGGCGGCGAGGAGCATGCCGAGCGCGAGGGCAGCAACAGAGCGGGAGTACATGTGCAGAATCCTTGCGATGAAGAGTGATGGGAGATCGGCTACAGGCGGATGAGCTGGGCGCCGTAGTGAACGTTGGCGCCGACGGCCGCGATCAGCACCAGGTCGCCCCGGCCCAGCTGCACGACGCCCTGTTCCAGGTCCTCGGCCAGCAGGATCAGCATTCCAGCGGCGGAGGTGTTGCCGTAGCGGTCGACGTTGCACGCCACGCGGTCGGCGCGAAGCCCCGACTGCCTGACGAAGGTGTCCATCAGCCGCTTGTTGGGCTGGTGGAAGTAGTACCGCTGCACCAGCGGAGCGAGCTCCGGCTGCTCGGCCAGCACGCCGTCGATGCAGGCGTTCATGTAGGTGGGATACGACCGGGCCACCAGGTGCCCGTCTACCACGAACGCCTCGTCGGCGCGGTTGGCGACGAGCGCCATGCGGCTTTCCAGCCCGCCGGCGCGGCGGATGACCAGCTGCAGGTAGTCGTTGCCCGACATGGACGAGATGATGCCCTCGCCCGGGCGCCCGTCGCCGCGCAGGATGATGGCCCCCGCGCCGTCGCCGAACACGTACGCGCCAAACGCTGCAGGCAGCCGCTTGCGGCCCGGCGTCGACGCCACGTCGCCCCTCCACACGTCGCGGTCCACGAGCGCCGAGGTGAACGCGCTGCCGATGACCGCCGCGGTGCGGATGGCGCCGCTGCGGATCATCTTGTACACCATGTCGGTCACGTACGGGGTGCCGCCGCAGCCATCGTCGATCTGCAGGCCGAAGCAGTCGGGTCGGCACCCCACGCGGCGGTGCACCTCCATGGCGTCGTGGCTGAAGTTCACCCGGTCGGGGGTGCAGGTGACCACGAACACGGCGTCGAGCTCATGCCCCTCGATGCCGGCCATCTCCATGGCGCGACGCAGGGCGGCCTCGCACATGTCGGTGTTGTTCACGGGCTGTCCCGCCACGGCGGTGGGAGCCGTGGTGACGCCCGATTCGGGGTTCAGGTCCCACAGGAACCGGCGTTCCTGGATTTGCGTCTTCTCGGCGACCCACTCGGCCGACCAGCCGGGGATGGCCTGTGTGATGTGTTCGTTGCTCACTGCGCGGGGCGGCACGTAGGCTCCCGCACCGACCACGCGAACGCCTCGCGTGCCGAACGCGTTCGACAGCTGAATCATGGTAGCTCCGGGGGATGGATAAGGACCGCGGCTTGGCGGGGTGGTGGGCCAGGGAGAGAAAATTTGTCTCGCAGGGAAATGCGTCGGATAGCATCCGCACACATAATGCCTTAACATCGCCCTTTCGCGCAAGCCCCCCGATCTCGTCCTGAATACCGTATACCACGACCGCGTCCCAACCGGTACGACTGAGCGCAAGTGCTTATGGGCCAGGTAAGTAGCGCGCTCTGGCTCGGCGTCCCCGTTCTGCGGCACATCCTGATTGCACGTGCCACTCCGAGCACTAAACCACTCATCTGCAACCGAAATATGGTTCAGTACGCAGAAAACTTTGCGCGTACCAGCCCATCAGGAGGATAGCGAATCACAAAACGGGACGGCCTTTTTTGAGCGGTACGCTCCACGCGCTGTTCCGCGGGCATCCCGTAGCGACGTGCCGCCGGTGGATGGCCGAGGAGAACGAATCCGGCCGCCCTCATGGCGAGGGCGGCCGGAGACCGTTGGAAGCCGGGTGCGTCAGGCGAGGATGGCGTCCACCATCACGGGCCGCGCGGCGTCCTGCTCCATCACGAGCAGCGGGGCCACCTGGATGACCTCATCCTCTTTCCACGCGCGGAAGCAGTCCCAGTCGAACTCGCGCGCGGCGCGGGTCTGGTCGGGAAAGCCGAACCAGTCGCGCCAGCCCTCGCTCTCCGCGCGCCACTTGCAATCCCAGTGGAAGGCGATGTGGCGTTCTTCGGTGAGCGTGCGCACGATCAGCGTGCCGCGGAAGTACTCGCAGCCCGACGAGGCGCGGAGCTCGATTGATTCGATGGGGAGAGCCGGGTATTCTACCAGCGCCTTGTGCAGCGTCCGCTGAACCTTTACCGGTGGGCAGCCGTAGCCGAACCTGATTCGCTCGCTGGAGCGGCCGTCGTTGATGAAGCGAAGGAGGGCTTCACGAAAGGGAGAGGCCGCGGAGGAGCGGTCCAGCAGGTCGGGGAGGGTCACAGGCAGCACCGGGTGTGGAGGGAACTTTTCGCGGACCGCAGAATCTAACGCATCGTGCCCATTTCGCCAAGTCGTTCCCGCATACCCATTTGCGTGCTCCGTTCCGCACGCTGTCCGCGAGTGTCCGCGTGACCGTATCCGATCACGATTCGCCCCGCCCGGACCTGCACGCGCCGGACGACGTGGTCCGTATCACGCGCCGGCTGCAGGATGCCGGGTTCGAGACCTGGGCCGTGGGCGGTGCCGTGCGCGACGCCCTGTCCGGCGGCCACCCGGGAGACTGGGACCTCACCACCGCCGCGCGCCCGGGCGACGTGCAGCGCCTCTTCCGGCGCACCGTTCCCGTGGGCGTCGCGCACGGCACCGTGGGCGTGCTGGGGCGCGACGGACGGCTGTACGAGGTGACCACCTTTCGCCGCGACGTCGAAACCGACGGGCGGCACGCGCGAGTGATCTTCGCGCAGACGGTGGACGAAGACCTGCGGCGGCGCGACTTCACCATCAACGCCGTCGCCTGGCACCCGCTCACGCGCGAGGTGCGCGACCCGCACGGCGGCGTGCCCGACCTTCGCGCCGGCCTGCTGCGCACCGTCGGCGAGGCCGAGGAGCGCTTTCGCGAAGACCGGCTGCGCGTCCTTCGCGCGCTGCGCTTCGCCGGCCGCTTCGGGCTGGCGATCGAGGACGGCACCTGGGCCGCCGCCCGGGCCGCCGCGCCGGAGCTGGTGCACCTCTCGGCCGAGCGCGTTCGCGAAGAGCTGCTCAAGGTGCTGCGGCAGGTGCGGCCCCCGTCCGTCTCGCTGGCGCTGTACCAGCAGTGCGGCGCGCTGCGGCACCTGTACCCCGAACTGGAAGCGTGCGTCGGCGTGGCGGATGGGGACAGTGACGTGTGGACGCACCTGCTCCGGACTGTCGACCGGGTGCCCGCGCACCGCACCTCCCTCCGCGTCGCCGCGCTGCTGCACGATGCGGGAAAGCCGCGGACGCAGTCGGGTGCCGGCTTTCCCGACCACGCCGCGGCCGCCGCGGCGACGGCGCACGTGCTGATGCGGCGCCTGAAGTTCTCCAACGCCGAGGTCGATCGGGCAGTGCACCTGGTGGCGCAGCACTCCGGGTTTCCGGCACCCGACGCTTCCGCACCGGAGCTGCGGCGCTGGCTGCGGCGCATCGGGCAGGAGTACCTGCACGACCTCTTCCGCCTGCGCATTGCCGACCTGCGGGCGCGTGGGGACGACGATCCGCGTCTAAACGAGACCAGCCGCCTGTGGAGGCGTGCTCGCCGCGAACTTCGGCAGCAGGCCCCGCTGGAGATCGGCGACCTGGCGATCGGCGGCGGGGAGCTGCGCGGGTTGGGGCTGCCGCCGGGTCCGCTCTACGGCGAGATCCTGCGCGACCTGCTGGAGCGCGTCACCGACGACCCATCGCTCAACGACCGCGACACGCTGACGCGGATGGTCCGCGAGCGCATCTCGTCGCCCGAGAGGTGACGCGTGGACGATTTGTGGAGAGAAACGCGATGACCAATCCTGAAGCCTGGATGCGGGGACCCGTGCAGGGCGTGCATCCGCTGCTGATGCCGGCTGCCCATGCGCTCATCGGCGCGGCCGAGGACATGGAGGCGGCCGCGAACGGCCTGTCGAACGAGGAACTGTGGGCGAAGCCGGGAGGGGCTGCGTCCGTGGGCTTTCACCTGGCGCACGCGGCGGGCAGCCTGGACCGGCTGCTCACCTACGCGCGTGGCGAGGCGCTGAGTGAGGAGCAGTTCGCGTATCTGCGCGCCGAGCAGGAACCGGGCGATCCGCCCCGTACGGACGCGGACCTGGTCGGTGCGGTGCACGCCACGGTTGACCGGGCCCTGGCGCAGATCCGCGCCACGTCGCCCGACACGCTGCTGGAGTTCCGGGGCGTGGGCCGGCAGCAGCTTCCGAGCAACGTGCTGGGTCTGCTATTCCACGCGGCGGAGCACACCCAGCGCCACACCGGCCAGGTGATCACGACGAGCAAGATCGTCCGCCGGCTGGCAGGGTGCTGACCGCTGCCAGCCCGCACCTGGCTGATGAACCGCAGTGGGGGCGCGGCAGCGGTCATGGTACCGAGGCCTCGGCCCTGCACGGGCGAATGAATTCGCTGCAACGACCACACGAAGTCCACCTTCGTGGACTGGCTTGCCGTGGAGTGAGTTGGAGTGTGTGGCACGCCCGGAAGGATCGTGCAGTTCTCCCTCTCTCCCGCGCTGTTTGCGGGGGAGAGGGCCGGGGAGAGGGGCTCCCGCGGTATGCGACGCAGCCCGTCGAACCTCGATCGAAGATGTCTCCCCTCTCCGCACAGCAGTACCGTGCGGGGAGGGGCCCCTTCAGTCCGCCAGCACCGGCGCGTACTTGATGGCGTCCAATGGGCGCTGGCCGGGGAGCGGAAGGATGACGCCGG
Source organism: Longimicrobium sp. (assembly GCF_036388275.1). Taxonomy (NCBI): domain Bacteria; kingdom Pseudomonadati; phylum Gemmatimonadota; class Longimicrobiia; order Longimicrobiales; family Longimicrobiaceae; genus Longimicrobium; species Longimicrobium sp. Next base: position 143,769 of record NZ_DASVSF010000011.1, on the reverse strand, counting down.
GGTTCAGGATGCCGCGCGGATCGAACGCGTCCTTCACCGCACGGAAAAGGCTCACCATCTCAGCCCCCCAGATGGTCTCCAGCACGGGCGCACGTAGACGGCCATCCCCGTGTTCGCCGGACATGGTGCCCCCCAGCCGTTCTACGCCCTCCGCCACCTCGTACACGATCGCCTCCGCCTCTTCCCGCCACCCTGGCTTCGCGATGTCCACCAGCGGGTTTACGTGCAGGTTACCGTCGCCCGCGTGGCCGAAAATGACGGCCGGCAGCGCGTGCCGTTCGAGCATGCTCCTCAGCAGGCGGATGTAGTCGGGAAGGCGATTTACCGGCACCACGCCGTCTTCGATGAACTGCATCGACACGCGCCCGCCGGCCATCCTGGCGATCAAAGGACTGGCGGCGTGCCTCACGTGCCAGAACCGCTCCTGCTGGTGTGGGTCGACCGCCAGGGAGACGCGGTGCGCCGCGCCCGCCATCGCATCGCGCACCCGCTCCAGCGCATCCGCGACGGCCTCCACCGATTCGCCCTCCATCTCCACGAACAGGATGGCCTCCAGCCCTTCACCGAGCGGGTAGCCGGGGTCCTCGCCCGAGTCGCGCACCAGGTCGATGAACGTGCGGTCGATCATCTCGCACGTGGCGGGGCCCAGCTCCAGGATGCGCAGCACGGCCGCCCCCGCCGCTTCCAGGTCCGTGAACTCCACGAGCGCCAGCCCGCGGTGCGCGGCGACGAGCTCCAGCCGGACCGTGGCGCCCACCACGAGCCCCATCGTCCCCTCACTGCCGACGAGCAGGTCCACCGCATCGCCGGTCTGCAGGTACTCGCGCAGGGCATAGCCTGACGAGTTCTTGCGCACCCGCGGCCACGCGCGCTCGATCCCGTCGCGGTGTGTCCCGATGGCCTCGTCCACGCGGGCCAGGCGAGCGCGGGCGTGCTCGTCGTGCGCGGGGATACCGCGCGTCAGCGTGGACCGGGTGCCGTCGTCCCAGACTACGTCCACGGACTGCACCCAGCGCCGCGTGGAGCCGTGGCGGACGGTGTGAGCGCCGCCGGAGTTGTTCGCGATCAACCCACCCATCGTAGCGCGCTCGGCGCTGGACGGGTCCACGGGAAAGTGCAGCCCGTGGCGGCTCGCGGCGGCGTTCACCTCCGCGAGTGTGGCGCCGGGCTGCACGTCGACCGTCCGTCGGTCGGGATCCACGGTCCCGACGCGCCGGAAGTGCGTCGCGAGGTCCACCACCACTCCCGGCCCGATGTTTCCGCCCGGCATCCCCGTTCCCGCCCCGCGCGGTACCACGGGCACGCGGTGGTCCCACGCCCAGCGCAGCAGGGCCGAGACGTCGTCCGCGTCCTGGGGCACGGCGACGGCGGCAGGGACGGAGAGCAGGATTCCGGAGTGCTCGGAGAACGCGGTGCGCCGCGCTCCTTCCACGCAGAACTCGCCACGGAACGCGGACGGAGGACCATCGGGGAGAGACACGCCGGCGGCCGCGAACGGATCACGCATCGGGCGATGGGAACAGGTGTGGATGCGCGGCTCGGAACGCGGCGCGGGCCTCGTTCAGGCTCTCGGTGTTGGCCCCGCCCCGGTGGTCGGGGTCATCGGACTGCGCGCCGTCGTCTTCCCAACCACAGGCGCGGCAGATCTCGTAGGTGCCGCGCTCTGCCTCTGAGAGCGTATGGAATCCGCAGCAGTGGCAGGGGTGAAGGACGGGATCGACGGGAATGAGGAGCACCTGCCCGGGGGCGAAGAGGGGCGGCCACCACACGCCGAAGTGTGGATGCAGGCACCGGAAGACGAGCGCGACTTCTTCGGGGTCGTCCGCGCGGGGGCGAACACTCCCGACGGCGTGGATGGGCTCCTGGAAGCGCGCGCCGCGGGGAGGGCCGGCAGTGACGATCATACCGGGGGCGAGATGGCCTGAAGCGATCGAGCCGTGCACGATCACGCATCCACGCTCGGGGATGGAGAACGCGCCACCGACCGAAAACCGCGCAGCGGCCGTCATCCGCGCCCGAAACGAAAAACGCTCCCCGGGCGGGGAGCGTAGATCTGGCCGGCGGAGGGCGTCATCAGACACAGGCTGGGCACAGGCCCACGACCTCCACCCGGTAGCCGCGCACTTGGAACCCCGCTCCCGCGTCTATGTGGGGCAGCACTTCGTGGGGCTCGCCGGGTACGTCGCGCACCTGCCCGCAGACCAGACAGCGGGAGTGGTAGTGGTCGTCGGTGCGCGCGTCGTAGCGGGCGGAGCCGTCGCCGTACGTCAGCTTCACGGCAAGGCTGCAGCTCACCAACGTTTCGAGCGCCTTGTAGACCGTCGCCAGCGAGATGTCGCTGATGTCTCCGCGCACCGCCGTGAACACCTCGTCCGCGGAGGGATGGTCCGTGGTGCTGCGCAGGAAGCGGTACACGGCGGCGCGCTGATCCGTGAAGCGCTGGCCGTTGGCCTCGAGCGCCTCGCGAAGAACCGCGTCCAACTGGTCCGGCGACATGCGTGCGGTGATGGGCATCGGGTTCGCTGCGAAAGGACGAAAGCGGAGGAGGTGAACAGAAGCGCCGCAAGGGCAAGGATTTCCCTCTATCCAAGCTAGGGATGGCGGGAGATGATGTCAACCGTTCCAAGGCCGTGAAACTTGCGTGCCGGGCACGGAGGATGCGAGGTTCGCGCGCGGAACGGCGGCGGTTCAATCACGGGGAAGAGGAAACAAGGTGCGAGCACGGCGGGGAGCGATGCTGGTCTGCTGCGCGGCAATGGCCGCGGGCGCGTGCGAGGAGGCGCAGTCGGTGGAGGTTCAGCCGCTTCCGCCGCTGCAGCGGCCGTCGCCGGAGGCGCGCGCGGGGCTGCCGGAGGTGCGCGGGCTGTGGCGGTTCGCGGGGTTCGAAATCCCGGCCTCCGACACCACGCTGGTGCGCGAGAAGGTGTATGCCCTGACGCCCCCGGGCGACTTCCAGATCGCGACGCAGCGGCTGGATTCCATCGCCGGGCAGTACCTGCGCGCCGGCGTGGCTTTCCCCATCGTAGGCGAGGTGCGCCGCGACAGCGCGATCTCGCTGGTGCTGTTCAGCGGCGGGACGGGGCAGTTCGTGGCAGGCCACGTTCGGCGCGACACCCTGTGGGTGGAACTGACCACCTTCCAGAGCGCGGTGGAAAGCTGGCCGCGGGGAACGCGCGCCGCGCTGGTGCGCCGGGTGAGCGGGCCGCCGTTCCGCCGGCTGCTGGGCGGCGCGCCCATTTACGTGCCGGTAGACTCGACGCGCGTGGACAGCCTGCGCATGGATTCGCTCCGCCGCGCCGGCGTGGTGGTGCCCCCGGCCGGAACGCAGCCCGCACCCGGGCAGCCGATGCCGGGCGCGGTGCCGCCTGTGATGCAGCCCGGGGTGCCGCCGGCCGCCCAGCCGCAGCGTCCGCCGGTGACTCAACCGCAGCGTCCACCGGTGGCTCAACCGCAGCGTCCGGCGGCCACTCAGCCGCGCCCGCCCGCGGCCCAGCCCCGGCAGCCGGTTCAGCAGCGCCCGCCGGCGCAGCGGCCCCCGGCCCAGCGGCCGCCACCCGCGCCCACGCCGCGGGAAACGGTCCCGGAGCCGCGCCCCGAAACGCCGCCGCCGGCACCGCTGCCGCGCCCCAACGCGCCGCGCGACACCATCCGCTTCCCCGCGCCGCCCCGCTGAGGGCGATCGCAAACGCACTCACCCTCGAACGGCCATCCGCTCGGGGGTGAGTTTTTTCACTTCCGCACTCACGCACTCACGCACTCACGCACTCCCCTCACCACGGCCGCCAATCCGGGTTCGTCAAGCTCGTCCGCACGTGGTCCTCCCACTTTCCGTTCAGCAGCAGGTAGTCGCGCGCGAAGCCCTCCACCACGAAGCCCAGGCGCCGCAGCAGGCCGCCGCTTCGTTCGTTGCGGGGCACGTAGTTGGCCTCGATGCGATGCAGGTTCTGCTCGCGGAACATGTACCCCAGCGCCGCCTCCAGCCCTTCGCGCATCATCCCGCGGCCCTCGTACGCCCGGTCCAGCCCGTAGCCGAGCACGCAGTAGTGCGCCGGCGCGCGAAAGATCTGCGTGAAGTTGGCGTTGCCGATCACTCGCTCCGGGTGGGCACGGTCGAACAGGAACGTGCGCACGCTCTTCCCCTCGCGGAACTCCGTGGCATTGGCGCGCACCTGCACGGCCCAGAACGCCTCGGTGTAGAACTCGGGCGCCATCAGCGGGCGCGAGGGCGCCAGGTGCTCCCGGTTCTCGACGAAGTAGCGGGCGATCGCGGGAACGTCGTCCGGCTGCGCCATGCGCACGATGACGCGTTCGGTGGTGAGGTTGGGCGGATCGAGCGTCATGGAAGGTCGGGAGTGCCTGATTGCGTGAATGGCGACGTACGAAAGTAGGCGAGATCGGAGTCCGCGCCAGCACCGGAGAGTGTCGTCCACCCGGTTCCACGTCGCCGGTTCCGGTTCCGCGACCTCCCCGGCATGCCCGTTGCGCAGGGCCGGGCCGCAGCGTGCACCCAACCCCAACCACCGCGCCGGAGCAGACCAACGTGGCCGAAGACCGCAAGGAACCGCCGTTCCAGGGAGGGTCGCAGCCCGTCCCGCAGCAGAAGGACCCCGTGCCCGGCCCGGGGCGCAGCGTAGCCCAGGTGGCCACGCTCATCGTCTCCGTGCTGGTGGTGGCCGCCTCCGTGCTCTACTTCTTCGCGCACTAGCCCGCACGCGCGGTGGCGGACCGTGGATCGGGTTGCGTGTTCGGCGTGCACGCGGCTAGCTTTTTACAATGTCAGCCGTCCTTGCCGCGCGCCGCTGGGTCTTTTCTCCCTCGCCCGACCCGGCCGCCGTCGACCGTCTCTGCCGCGAGCTTCGCCTTCCGGCGCCGCTCTGCCGCCTGCTCGTGCTTCGCGGGCATGCCGAGGTGGACGCGGCGCGCGGGTTTCTGCGGCCCAGTCCCGGGCACATCCACGCCCCTACGGCCCTGGCCGGCATCGGCGACGCCGTCGCGCGGCTGAAGAAGGCCATCGACGGGCGCGAGATCATCCTGGTCCACGGCGACTACGACGTCGACGGCATCTGCGCCACGGCGCTCTACGTCCGCGCCCTGCGGATGATGGGTGCCGTGGCGCTTCCGTTCGTCCCGCACCGCATCCAGGACGGCTACGACCTTTCCGACGCCGGCATCCGCGCCGCCGCCGAGATGGGCGCCACGCTCATCCTCACCGGTGACTGCGGGATCGTGGCGCACGCGTCCATCGACCGCGCCCGGGCCGCGGGAATCGACGTCATCGTCACCGACCATCACACTCCGGGTCCCACCCTTCCCGCCGCGGTCGCCGCGGTGAACCCCAACCGGGTGGACTGCGGCTATCCCGACAAGGGGCTGGCCGGCGTGGGCGTGGCGTGGAAGGTGTGCTGCGCGCTGGCGGACGAGATCGGCTACCCCGTCGAGAAGCTGTTCAGCTTTCTGGACCTGGTGGCCATCGCCACCATCGCCGACGTGGCGCCGCTGGCGGGAGAGAACCGCGCGCTGGTGCGCTGGGGCCTCAAGGTGCTGCGCGAAACACCCAACCCCGGCCTGCGCGCCCTGCTGCGGGTGACGGGGCTGATGGACAAGGGCGAGATCACCTCCACCCAGGTGGCCTTCCAGCTCGCGCCACGCATCAACGCCGTGGGGCGGATGGGCGAGGCGCAGCGAGGCGTAAAGCTGCTGCTGACGGACGATCCGCGCGAGGCCGACGAGATCGCCCAGTCGCTGGAGTCCGACAACCGCTGGCGGCAGACGGTGGAAGGCGAAACGCTCAAGCAGGCGATGGCGGCCCTGGAGTTCGGGTACGACCCGGATCGCCAGTACGGCGTGGTGCTGGCGCACGACGGCTGGCACCCGGGCGTGATCGGCATCGTGGCGTCGCGGCTGGTGGAGCGCCTCCATCGCCCGGTGGTGATGATCGCGCTCGACGAGCACGGCGAAGGGAAGGGGAGCGCGCGGTCCATCTCGCGCTTTCACCTGTACGACGCCATGCGCGCCTGCGGCCACCACCTGGAGCGCTTCGGGGGACACCGCGTGGCGGCCGGGTGCACCATCCGCCGCGAGAACGTCGACGCTTTCCGCGAAGCCTTCAACGACGCCGCGCGCGCGGCGCTCACGGAAGACGACCTGGTGCCCGAGGTGCGCATCGACCTGGAGATGGAGCTGCGCCACGCGGACCTGGACCTCGTCCGCATGCTCAAGCACGCGGGCCCCTTCGGCGCGGGGAACGCCACGCCGGTGTTCGCGGCGCGCGGCGTGGCGGTCGTGGACCAGAAGGTGGTCGGCAAGGGGCATCTGAAGCTCACGCTGGGCGCGTACGGGGCAAAGCTGGATGCCATCGGCTTCAACATGGCCGACCGCTGCGAGGAGCCCGGCTTCGGGGCGTCGCTGCTTGACGTGGCGTTCAAGCTGGAGGAGAACCACTACAACGGCCAGACGCGCGTGCAGGCCAAGCTCGTGGACCTCCGCCCGTCTGAATAGCGCGGTCGAAGTTCCCCCCTCTCCCGGCGCAGTTTGCCGGGGGAGGGGCTGGGGGAGGGGCCTCCAGCGGAATGCGCCGACCCCAGTCGAGACGCAATCGAAGTTCCCCCCTCTCCCGCGCCGTTTGCGGGGGAGGGGGAGGGGGAACCACAACCAGCGGGTGCCGGTGAGAATCGTCGCGGGGGAGTGGGGCGGACGGCGCATCGCCGCGCCGCCGGGGCGGGCGACGCGGCCCACGACGGACCGCGTGCGCGAGGCGTGGATGTCCGTCGTGGCGCCGTACCTTCCCGGCGCCCGCGTGCTGGACCTGTTCGCCGGCTCCGGTGCGCTGGGGCTGGAAGCGCTCTCCCGCGGTGCCGAGCACGCCGTCTTCGTCGAACAGGCCGCGCCCGCGCTCAAGGTGCTGCGCGACAACGTCGCCGCCCTGGACGCCGCTGGCCGAATCGAGATCGTAAAGGCCGACGCGGTGAAGTACGTTGCGGGGCTCGATGCCGGCGGCTTCGACGTGGCCTTTGCCGATCCGCCGTACGGCCAGGGATTCGCGGAGGCCATCGTGCGGGCCTTCGCTGCCACGCCGTTCGCCGCGCTGCTGTGCGTGGAGCACGGCCGCGGCGACGAGTTGCCCGAACTTCCCGGCGCACGCACCCGCCGCTACGGCGACACCCAGCTCACCTTCATCCCGGCGCCCGAATGAGCGCAGAGCGCATCGCGGTCTGTCCCGGATCGTTCGATCCCGTCACCCTGGGCCACGAAGACATCATCCGCCGCAGCTTTCGCTTCGCGGACCGGGTGATCGTGGCCGTGGCCTACAGCGCCACGCAGGTGAAGAGCGGGATGTTCAGCGTCGAGGAGCGCGTGGAGATGATCCGCGACACCTTCGCCGACGAGCCGCGCGTGCAGCCCATGGCCTTCCAGGGGCTGCTGGTGGATTTCGCCAAGTCGCAGGGCGCCACCATCATCGTGCGCGGGCTGCGCGCCGTCTCGGACTTCGAATACGAGTTCCAGATGGCCCTGATGAACCGCAAGCTGTGGGAAGCGATGGAAACCGTGTTCCTGGCGCCGGACCTGGAGCACTCGTACCTGTCGTCCTCGCTGGTGCGGCAGATCGCCTCGCTGGGCGGCGACGTCACCCCGTTCGTCTCCCCCGCCGTGCTCCGCCGGCTGACGGAGCGCTTCGGGGCGCGATGAGCTTCCTGGATTCCGTTCACGCGAGGGCCCGGGCCAACCCCCGCCGCATCGTGCTTCCCGAGGGCGCGGACGAGCGCACGCTGGTGGCCGCCGCCCGCCTGCACGCGGACGGGCTCGCACGCCCGCTCGTCGTGGGCGGGCCGGAGATCGCCGCCGAGCTGAGGCGGCTCGGGGCGGGGCAGGTGAAGGTGCTGGACCCGGCGGCGGACGCGCGCCGGCCCCTGCTGGCGTCGCTCCTGTTCGAACGCCGCCGGGCGAAGGGGATGACGGAGGACGATGCTCACCGCCTCGCCGCCGATCCCCTGCTCTTCGGCGCGCTGCTCGTCGCGGCGGGCGAGGCGGACGGATGCGTCGCGGGGGCGGTGAGCACCACGGCGGACGTCATGCGCGCCGCGATCTGGGCGATCGGCCCGGCGCCGGGGATCCGCACGGTGTCGTCCACCTTCTACATGGTGGTGCCCCCGTTCCGCGGCCAGGGCGAAGAGGTGCTTAGCTACTCCGACGCCGCCGTCGTTCCGGACCCCACGGCCGAGCAGCTGGCCGACATCGCCGTCGCCGCGGCGGACGCGCGGCGAAAGGTGGTGGGCGACGAGCCGCGCGTAGCCTTTCTCTCGTATTCCACGAAGGGGAGCGCGGCGGGGCCGTCCATCGACAAGGTGCGGCGGGCCCTGGAGATCTTTCGCGAAAAGGCGCCCGGCATCCCGGCGGATGGCGAGCTGCAGGCGGACGCGGCCTTGATCGAGTCCGTCGGCGCACGCAAGTCGCCGGGGTCCGCCGTGGCGGGGAGGGCCAACGTGCTGATCTTTCCCGACCTGGACGCGGGCAACATCGCCTACAAGCTCACGCAGCGGCTTGCCCACGCGAAGGCGGTCGGTCCCATCGTGCAGGGGCTGGCGAAGCCGTGCAACGACCTTTCACGCGGCGCCACGCCCGCCGACATCGTCAACGTGGCCTGCATCACCGGCCTGCTGGCGGGGTGACGCTTATTGCGCAAGCGCGCCCCGCGCCCTACCGTGTGCTCCGTACAGCGGAAGGGCCGGGCCGGCCTCCGCGTTTTGGGCCGGAGGTGGCACATCGCTTGCCCCGGCATGCCCAGGGTGCTTTACCCGGAACCGTGGATACCGAGGAGTCATGAGCTTCCACACGAGCAAGAACAATGGTGTGGTGGTGGTCGATGTGGATGGGCAGCTCATCGTGGGCAACCGCCAGGAGCTGAAGCAGAAGGTGCTCGACGAGCTGGAAGGCGGGGAGCGCAAGTTTCTCATCGACTTCTCCAACACCGGCTACATCGATTCGTCCGGCCTGGGCGTGCTCGTGAGCCTGTCGAAGAAGATCCGCGAGCAGGGTGGCGAGCTGCGGCTGGCCAACCTGAACGAGGACCTGCGGACGCTGTTCGAGCTCACCAAGCTCGACACGCTGTTCAACATCGCAGACACTCGCGAAGCGGCCCTCACGGGCTTCTGATCCGGCCCACACTGCAACGGTCCGGCGGCCGTTCCGGGGCTGGTGCCCGGCACGGCCGGCCGCGTTTGCGCTAGGCACATGGCGAAACCCGACATCGGCGGCGCTCCCCCCGAGCAGAGCGTGTTCGTGCTGGAGCTGCCCAGCGACCCGCGGGTCATCGAGGGAGCCGTGGGCTACCTCTCCGACCGGCTGCGGGCCTACGACTTCGACGGCGCGCGGCTGACCCTCAACTTTCGCGTGGGGATGGCCGAGGTGCTGGCCAATGCCATGATCTATGGCAACGGCAGCGACCCCGACAAGCGCGTGCGCGTGGAGGTGGAGCTGTCGCGCGACGCGGTGTCCGTCCAGGTGCAGGACGAGGGCACCGGCTTCGACCCCGGCCACGTGCCAGATCCCACCCTTCCCGAAAACCTCGACCTCTGCGGCGGGCGCGGAATCTTCCTGATCCGCACGCTGATGGACGAGGTGCGCTACAACGACGCGGGCAACTGCGTTCGCCTGGTGCTGCGCCGCGACGAGTCGCGGCGCCGCGCCTCGGGCGAGTAACCCCCGCAATCCCGGTGACTACGGCCGCCCCCAGCCCTCCCCGCCTTCCCGCCTCCGCGCGCGGCGTGCTCGACGACTTTCGCCGGGCATTCGGCGAAGCCGCGCTCGTCTGGCAGCGCACGGGCGACGGTTGGGACCCGGCGGGCGCTCACCCCGCCGCGGACGGCCGCTCGGCCGACGCGGCCGCGGAGGTGCCCGGGACGGCGCTGCGCGTGGAGATCCGCGACGGCACGGCCGAGGACTCGGCGGCCGCGGCGCGGTTCCTGGGCGCCATGCTGGCGCGCGCGGCCAAGCACGAGGACGAGATCCGCTCCTTCAGCCGCGAGATCGGTGAGCGCTACGAAGAGATCACGCTGCTGTACTCCATCAGCGAGATCCTGGGCTCCATCATCTCGCTGGAGAACGCGGCGCGCACCATCCTGGGCGAGGTGGCCAGCATCCTCAGCGCCCGGCGCGCCGCCCTGTGGGTGCACGACCGCGACACGGGGATGATCCGGCTGGCCGCAGTGGTGGGGGGCGAAGGGCACTCCGAGCCGGTGGCGGTCGACGACCCATGCTCCATCACCGCGGCCGTGTTCCGCGAGGGGCGCCACGTGCTCCTGGGGCCGGGCGAGGAGTACCAGCGCGAGGACTGCACGAGCGGCGCGCGGCAGCGGGGCTCGTTCCTGTCCGTCCCCGTCAGCTACACCCCGCCGGAGGGTGAGACCCGGGCGGTGGGGGTCATCAACCTGATCGGGCGCGAAACCAACGAGGGCTTCTCGGCCGGCGACCTGAAGCTGCTGTCGGCCATCGCCAGCCAGATCGGCGCCGCGGTCGAGAACAACCGGCTGATCGCCGAGTCCTTGCGGCAGCAGCGGCTGGCGCGCGAACTGGAGCTGGCGCACGACCTCCAGTTGAAGCTGCTTCCCCCGCTGGAGCAGTTCCGGGGCTACGCCGAGGTGGCCGCGCGATGCGTGCCGGCCGAATCGGTGGGCGGCGACTTCTACCACCTCTTCCGGCTTCCCAACAACCGCCTGGGCGTGCTGATCGGCGACGTCAGCAGCCATGGGTTCGGCGCGGCGCTGATCATGGCGCTCACCATCAGCGCCGTGGCCATCCACGCCTCCGAGGGCGACGCCCCGTCCGAGGTGCTTCACCGTACCCACCGCGCGGTGATCGACGAGCTGGAAAACACCGAGATGTACCTGACGCTGGTATACGCGGTGATCGATCCCGCCGCCGGCACGCTCACCTACTCAAACGCGGGCCACGGCCATGCCTTCCGCATCCTGGCCAGCGGCGAGGCCCAGCGGCTGGCCGCCACTGACCCGCCGTTCGGCATCGTCGACCGCGACACCTACGCCGAGACCACGGTGGAGTGGGTGAGCGGCGAAGACCTTCTCTTTCTCTTCACCGACGGACTTTCCGACGCGCTGGACGCGGGCGAGATCGAGGGCGAGCGGGTGCTGCTGGAGGTGGCGACCGACATGCGCCGCGAGCCCCCCGAGGATATCTGCGCGCGCCTGTTCGACCGGGCCGGCGAGGCCACGCACGTTCCGCCCGACGACCGCACCGCCGTCGTCGTCCGCTTCTGAGCGCCATGCCGCGCGATCCCGCCGCCCCCCACCGCGCCAAGCGGTCGCTGGGGCAGAACTTCCTGGTCGATCCCAACATCCAGCGAAAGATCGTAGACTCCCTTCGCCCGTCCCTGGACGACGAGGTGATGGAGATCGGGCCGGGGCGGATGGCGCTGACGCAGCACCTGGCCGGGCGCGTGGGCCGGCTGGTGCTGGTGGAGCTGGACAACACGCTCGCGGCACGGCTGGAGGAGCGCTTCGCCGGCGACGCGTCGGTGGAGATCGTGCACGAGGACGTGCTGCAGGTGCCGCTGGAGCGCATCTCGGCGGACCCCTCGCGGCTGAAGGTGATCGGCAACATCCCGTACAACATCACCACGCCCATCATCTTCGGGCTGCTGGAGCGGCGGCCACGGCCCGCCGAGATCGTGGTGATGATCCAGCGCGAGGTGGCGGACCGCATCCTGGCGCCGCCGGGGGGCAAGACGTACGGCGCGCTGGCCGTGGGGGTACGTGCCGTGGCGAAGGTGGAGCGCGTGCTGAACGTCAGCCGCGAGGCGTTTCGCCCGGCGCCCGACGTGATGTCGACGGTCATCCGCATCGTGCCGCTGAACCCGCCGCCGCTGACGGAGGACGACGAGGCCGCACTGCGGGTGCTCACGCGTGCGGCGTTCGGCCAGCGGCGCAAGCAGTTCCAGCGCATCCTCCGCGACGCGTACAGCCTGTCTCCCGAGCAGGTGCAGGGCCTGGAGGGAGAGACGGGGATGGACCTGACCGCGCGCCCGGAATCGTTCGCCCCCGAGCGCTTCATCGACCTCGCCCGCGCGCTGCGTTCGGCGGGCCACGCCGCGAAGTCCGCGCCCGGCGGCGATCCCGGCTGATCGCCGGAGCACGCAACACGAAAGGCGCCTCGCGAGAGGCGCCTTTCGTCCATTCGAATGTCGGATCTACGATCAAGCGGCATCGGGAGCGCGGCTGTCCCGCGGCGACCGCCGAGGTTGCCCCGACGGATCCGCGAAGACGACGCCCCGCTTCCCGGAATCGGCCTCGCGCTCCCGGATGTGAGCGAACAGCGCGGGAACGTCGTAGCCAAACCTTGCCGCAAGGCGCTCGCGAGTTTCGTGAATCTCCTTCACAATGGGGTCTTCCCACTCCTGATCGTCAGCAAACTCTTCGCAGCACATGCTTCCTCCTCGATTCGCGTCCGCCGGCCCCTACCGCCCGGCCATCAGGTCCGCCGGGGTACAGAGCAACGGCTCGACGAAGCCAGCCTTCCGAACGGCTTGCCGTATCCGCAGTTGCAGACGCGGATTCGCGATGTGCTTGCAATTCCACGTCAGAAGATAACCCATTCCGCCGACAGCCGCGATCGCAATGTGCGAGGCATCTTGCGCGGCCTTCGCAGGAAGCGGGATGGAGCGGAGCAGTTCCGAGGCCAGTCGTTCGGCAATCGGCTGGGCGGGCAGCAGGTTGATGCCCTTCAGCAATGCCAGCCGCCTTCTCGCATAGACCTCGTCCCCCTGTTCCGCCTCTTCGATCACGAACCCCGAGCTATGGAGTTCGAAGTCCTTCCGCCGCGTGTCCCACCACTCGCGCGTGATCCGTTGGTTGCGTGCCGTGGTCGGGTCGCGGCTGGGGAGCGCGGCCAGGTAGCTGATCACGCTCGTCTCCAAGTATAGCGTCGGCTTGTCCATTTGCAAAGCATAACCGTTCACTCCGCGCGGCGGGAGGTGGGGCGGGAAACTGGTCGCACCTGTGGCTCATTCGGCGCGCGCGTTGACGCTTCGCAGCCTCGCACCTATCTTGTGAACGATTTCACAAGCTGGGCGCCGGGAAGGATCGGCGCCTGCCGTCGCGGGCTGCGTCACGCGCATGAAGAAGATTTCCGAGTCGGCCGTGCGCCGGCTTTCGCTGTACCTTCGCCTGCTGCAGGAAGCCGATGCCGCGGGCGCCGAAACCATCTCCAGCGGCCAGCTGGCCGAACGGGGCGGCACCACCAGCGCGCAGGTGCGCAAGGACCTGTCGCTGTTCGGCTCGTTCGGCAAGCGGGGGCTGGGCTATTCGGTGCAGGAGCTGCTGGGCCGCATCCGCGAGATCCTGGGGCTGCAGAAGACCTGGCGCGTGGCCCTGGTGGGAGCGGGCAAGCTGGGCTCCGCCCTGTTCTCCTACCGCGACTTCGAGGCGCGCGGCTTTCACATCCGCGCCGTGTTCGATTCCGATCCGCGCAAGGTGGGCACCACCTTGGGCGGGCTGACGGTGTGTGCCGACGAGGAGATGGAGCGCACGCTGGCCGGCGAGCAGGTGGAGATGGCCATCCTGGCCGTGCCGGCGGACGCGGCGCAGCAGGTGGCCGACCGCATCGTGGCGGCGGGAGTGCGCGGCATCCTGAACTTCGCCCCCGTGCGGCTGAAGGTGCCCCGGGGCGTGGTGCTGAAGAACGTGGACGTGACGCTGGAGCTTGAAGGCCTCTCGTTCGCCCTCAACCCTCGCTGACCTCCGTGCACGACCGCCCCGATTGTGCCTGCCCGGGGGCGCGGTGCGTTGCCCGCACTCCGCCGCCCGGCTATACTTTCCGGTCATATGACCGACCAAACATCTGGAAGGCCCACAGTACGCGTCACGTCGGAAATCGGTGCGCTCCGCACCGTGATCTGCCACACGCCGGGCCCCGAACTGCTCGCGGTGACGCCCAGCAACCGCGCGCAGTACCTGCACGACGACATCATCCACCTCCGCCAGGCACAGTCGGAGCACGCCCAGTTCCGCGCCATTCTTGCGCGGTTCTGCGACGTGCTGCAGGTGCGCGACCTGCTGGCCGAGATCGTCGACCGGGAAGAGGTGCGCCGGTTCCTGGTCAACCAGGTGATGGAGGTGGCTCCCTCTGAGCCGCTGGGGGGCGAGCTGTACGAAATTCCGGGCGACCAGCTGATCCGCCGGTTCATCGAGGGGAAGGAGGCGCCTCGCGGGCCCATCTCGCAGCTGCTTCACAAGGTGAGCTACGAGCTGCCGCCCCTTCCCAACCTCTTCTTCACCCGCGACGCCGCCATGGTGGTGAACGACGGGGTGATCATCGGGGCGATGAGGTACGCGGTGCGGTGGACGGAAGAGCTGCTGATGAAGGCACTCTTCCTGTACCACCCGCTGCTGGGCAACGGCGGCTTCATCTACGACGGCACCGAGGAGCGCCGCAGCGACTACACCGTCGAGGGCGGCGACGTGCTGATCCTTCGCCCCGACCTGGCGATGGTGGGCCTTTCGGAGCGCAGCAGCCCGGCCGCCATTGAGGGGCTGGTGGAGGGGCTGAAGGAGAAGGCGGGGATCGATCACGTGGTGGTGGTGGTGCTGCCGGCCGAAAGCCCCGCCATCCACCTGGACATGATCTTCACCATGATCGACCGCACGCACTGCGTGGTGTATCCCCCGTACTTCTTCGGGCCGCAGCGGCTTCCCGCGCTGCACTACCGGCCGGGCGGGCAAGGGGTGACGGCGCACGACGGCATCTTCAGCGCCCTCAAGCAGGTGGGCGTGGAACTGGAGCCCGTCTGGTGCGGCGGAACCCACCCCACCCTGCAGGAGCGCGAGCAGTGGAGCAGCGGGTGCAACTTCGTCGCGGTTCGGCCCGGCATCGTCGTGGGCTACGCGCGGAACGAGGGCACCATGCGCGAGCTGCAGGACAAGGCGGGATACCGCATCGTGGACGCGACCGACTTCCTTGCCGGCAAGGCGCTGGTGCGCGAGGGCGACAAGGCCGTGATCGCCTTCGAAGGCTCCGAGCTGGTCCGCGGCGGCGGCGGCGGCCGGTGCATGACCATGCCTGTTTGCCGGGACGACATCTGGTGATCGACATCCCAATTCCGCTGGACGGCGTTCGCCTGGAGCGCGACGGTTCGCTGACGCAGCGCGCCCTGCGCGTCCTGGCCTCCGAGCCCCTTTCCAGCGCCGACGTGGCGCAGCGCGTCCTGGGGATCACCGGCGGCGCGGGCGCGGCCGCCGCGGCCGTGTTCGCCCTGCTGGGCAGCGACCCCCGCTTTCGCGTCTCCCCGCAGGGCGTGTGGTCCCTCGCCGCGTCGGAGCCCCCGGCGGCGCCCGCCCGGCGGCTGCGCGACGAGCCGTTCGTGGTGGTGGACGTGGAAACCACCGGCGGCTCGCCCAAGCAGGGCCACCGGGTGACGGAGGTGGCCGCGGTGCGCGTGGCGGGCGGGCAGATCCGCGACACCTTCTGCACGCTCGTGAACCCCGAGCGGCCGATCCCGGGAATGATCTCGTCGCTGACGGGCATCACCAACGCCATGGTGGCCGGCCAGCCGCGGTTCGCCCAGGTGGCGCCGGAGGTGTCGCGGGCGCTGGACGGGTGCGTGTTCGTGGCCCACAACGCCGCGTTCGACTGGCGCTTCATCTGCCACGAGCTGAGCATGTGCACGGGGATGACGCTCTCCGGCCGCCAGCTGTGCACCGTGCGCCTGGCGCGAAAGCTCCTTCCCCAGCTTCCTTCGCGCTCGCTGGACGGGCTGGCCCTGTTCTTCGGGCTGGAGATCGAGTCGCGCCACCGTGCGTTGGACGACGCCCTGGCCACGGCGCGCGTGCTGATCCACTTCATCGACATGCTCGACGAGCAGGGGGTGGCGGACTGGGAGGGGCTGCAGGCGGTGCTCGGCAAGCGCAAGCCTCGCGCGCCGCGGAAGAAGAAGAGGATGCCGCAGTCGATGGAGGTGGCGTGACGTCGCCGGAACGGTCGGCGGCGCTGCCGCTGGTGCAGAGCCGCAAGCTGGGCGCGTTCACCCTACACGCCATCGAGAGCGGCCTGCAGCGGCTGGATGGCGGCGCCATGTTCGGCGTGGTGCCCAAGCCGCTCTGGGAACGCCGGATTCCGGCGGACGAGCGCAACCGCATTCCGCTGGGGCTGCGCTGCCTTCTCGTCGAAACGCCCGACGAGCTGGTGCTGATCGAGACGGGGCTCGGCAACAAGGAAAACGACAAGTTCCGCGACATCTACGGCGTCGACAACGCGGCGTCGAGTCCGGCGCACCCGGACCGGCTGCACGAGGCGCTCGCGTCGCTGGGCTTCGCCGCGGACGACGTCGGCATCGTGATCGACACGCACCTGCACTTCGACCACGCGGGAGGGAACACCTTCCGCGACGGCGAGGGGCAGGTGTGTGTTTCATTTCCTCGCGCCCGCTACCACGTGCAACGCGGCGAGTGGGAGTGGGCGCACCAGGCCAACGAGCGAACCTCGGCCAGCTACCTGCCCGACAACTACGAGCCGGTGATGGCGGCGGGGCTGCTGAACCTGGTGGACGGAGATGTGCAGATCGCGCCGGGGCTATCGGTGTACCGAACGCCGGGCCACTGCCCCCACCACCAGTCGGTGCTCATCCGGTCGGAGGGGGAAACGGCGTGTTTCCTGGCCGACGTGATCCCCACCTTCGCGCACCTGCCGCTGCCCTGGATCATGGGCTACGACGTGGAGCCGCTGGTGACGCTGGAAAGCAAGCGCGCCCTGCTGTCGCGCGCGGTGGACGAGCGGTGGCTGCTGGTGTCGACCCACGACCCGTTCGTGCCGTGGGGCCATCCGGTGGCGGAGGGGAAGGGCGTTCGGCTGGAGGAGTGAAGGGAAGTGCGTGAGTGCGTGAGTGCGGAACCCAGACAGATCCATCATCAAACGCTCGAGGGACGAAATGATCGATATCGCACGTGATCCCCGTACGACCCCCGTGATCGTCAGCGCGGTGCGCACGCCCATCGGCAAGTTCCTGGGGGCGCTGTCGTCACTGTCCGCGCCCGAGCTGGGCGCCATCGCCCTGCGCGAGGCCGTTGCGCGGTCGGGGATCGATGCGCAGGACATCGCCGAAGTCATCATGGGCAACGTGGTGCAGGGCGGGGTGGGGCAGGCGCCCGCCCGCCAGGCCGCCATCAAGGCAGGCCTGCCGGACCAGGTCTCCGCGCTCACCATCAACAAGGTGTGCGGCTCGGGGCTCAAGGCGGTGATGCTGGCCGCGCAGTCCATCCGCGCCGGCGACAGCCAGGTGATCCTGGCGGGCGGGCAGGAGTCCATGAGCAACGCCCCGTTCTACGTTTACGGGATGCGGAACGGCGTGAAGTTCGGCGACCAGACGATGGTGGACGGGCTGGTGCGCGACGGGCTGTGGTGCTCGTTCTGCGAGGTGCACATGGGCGGGCACGCCGAGTACACCGCCAAGAAGGCCTCCATCTCCCGCCAGATGGCGGACGAGTTCTCGGTGCAGTCGCACCAGAAGGCCGTCGCCGCGCAGCAGGCCGGCAAGTTCAAGGAAGAGATCGTCCCGGTAGAGATCGCCGGCCGCAAGGGCACCACGACCGTCGATGCGGATGAGGGCCCGCGCGCCGACAGCTCGGTCGATTCGCTCGGCAAGCTGAAGCCGGCCTTCCGGGAGCACGCCCCCAAGGACGTCACGGACCCCGTCGTCACCGCCGGCAACGCCTCGTCCATGAACGACGGCGCGTCCGCCGTGGTGGTGGTCAGCGAGGAGTACGCGCGGGCCCACGGGCTGACCATCCTGGCCCGCATCGCCGCGTACTCGACGGGCGCGGTGGAGCCCAAGGAGCTCTTCTTCGCGCCGATCGAGGCCGTGAAGAAGCTGATGAAGAAGCAGGGGAGCCAGATCAGCGACTACGACCTGATCGAGGCCAACGAGGCGTTCGCCGTGCAGGCGCTGGCGGATGGGGCTGGCCTGGGGTGGGACTGGGACCGCGTGAACGTGAACGGCGGCGCGGTGGCGCTGGGCCACCCCATCGGCGCGTCGGGCGCGCGCGTTCTCACGACGCTGCTGCATGCCATGATCGATCGCGACGTCTCCACCGGCCTGGCCACTCTGTGCCTGGGCGGCGGCGACGCCGTAGCGCTCTCCGTCGAGCGCGTCTAATCTCCTCCCTCGCCTCCGGCCCATAGGGTGCTGGAGGCGAGGTGTCTTTCTAGCCGGGCGATCGTCGAATTCGAAGCGAGCACGACCCCACGGATCGCACGACCGCGTGCAGTCCACGAAGGTGGACTTCGTGTGGTCGTTGCCGCGAATTCATTCGCCCCAGCAGGGTCCGAACCTCGAACCACACCTGAGCCGACACGCATGACGACCAACCGCTTCACCCTGACCCAGCCGGCCGCCGCCGGGCTCGTTCCCTCCCGCACCGCGCGCCGGGTGATCGGCGTCGTGGCGCTCGCCGCGGCCACGGCCGTCGGCGCCCGCATCTCGGTGCTGATCCCGGGAACGCCGGTGCCGTTTACCTTCCAGCCGCTGTTCGTGATCCTCGCCGGCGTGCTCCTGGGCGCGCGCCTGGGCGCGGCCAGCCAGGCGCTGTACCTGGCGGCCGGCATCGCCGGGCTGCCGGTGTTCGTGGCGGGTGGCGGCGCCGCGTACCTGTTGGGCCCGACCGGCGGCTATCTGATGGCGTATCCCCTGGCCGCGTTCCTCGCCGGCATGTGGGCCGACTGCTCGGCACTGCGGACGCTGGCTGGGCTGCTGCTGGGCCTCGCCACGATCTACGCGGGCGGGCTCGCCTGGCTGTCGATCGTCGGCGACGTGAACGTGGCCGTCGCGCTGGGACTGCGTCCCTTCGTGCTGATGGACCTGGTGAAGGTGGCGATGGTGCTGGCGATCGCGCGGCGCATCGGCGGGCGGACACGCGCGCGGGTCGCCTGACCGGATGACGGAGGCGTCCGCCCCGCGCACGACGGCCGAGTTCGTCTTCCAGGGCTCGTACGGGCTGCGCGCGGGGTGGCGGCTGGTGCTGTACTCGCTGCTCTTCGTGGTCGTGACCCGCGTCCTGACCGTCGCCGTCGGCGCGGCGGGGCTGTCGCAGAGCATGCTCGCCACGACCTCCGCCGCGCTTTTGGGCGCGTTGGTTGCGGGGTGGGTGATGATTCGCGCGGTCGACCAGCGGCCCGCGGGAGCGCTCGGCTTCGCCGCCGAGCCCGCCGGGTTGAGGGATTCCGCTTTCGGAACACTGGCCGGCGGCGCCATGTTGGGCGCCGCCGTCGTTTTGCTTGCGGTGGCGGGTACGGCCCGGTGGGTTGCCGAACCGGGCACGGTGTCCGAATATGTCGCCGCCCTGGGACGGGCGCTGCTGTTCTTCTGGGTGGCGGCCGCCCTGGAAGAGGTGCTCTTCCGGGGCTATCCGTTCCAGGTGCTGGTGCAGGGAATCGGTGTCTGGCCCACGCTGCTGGTGACGTCGGCGCTGTTCACGTACGTGCACGGCCACAACCCGAACGTGACGGCCTTGGGGCTGGCGAACATCTTCCTGGCCGGGTTCATGCTTGGCGTCGCCTATCTGCGCACGCGGTCGCTGTGGTTCGCCACCGCGGTGCACATGGGATGGAACTGGGCGATGTCGGGGCTGCTGGACTTTCCCGTCAGCGGCTTTCGCCCCTTCGACGCGCCGTACTACGACGCGCACGAGACCGGCGCCGACTGGTGGACGGGGGGCGCCTTCGGTCCCGAGGCCGGCGTGGCGGCGACGTTGACGCTGGCGCTGGGCACCGTGTGGCTGACGCGGACGCGGCGGATCGGCGAGAGCGCGCGGATGCGCGAACTGCGGCCGCTGGTGGACGCGCGGATCGGCGAGGGGTGGCGGTGAGCCCCGCACGTCGTTTCTGGGGGAGCGCGGCGGCCGTCGCCATCGTGTTCCCCGCGCTCGTGCCGGTGCTGTTCCCCTTCCGCGCGCTGGGGATGGACCGGGCGCTGGAGCGGGACCACGTGTGGCTGCTGATGGTGTTCACGGCCGGCGTGATGATGGTGCTGTTCGGCGCCAGCGGGCTGATCGCCGGAAAGCGCTCAGTCGGCGTGCGGGACGTGGTGGACGCGGGCGGCGTTCGGCAGGCGCTGGACCGGGCCTCCGAGCGCGAGGAGCGCCGCGCCGCCTATACATCCAACGCGGCGGTGTGGACCATGGTCACCGGCGCCATGCTTCTCGCGGCGTACGTCGCCCTCTGGGTGGCGCTGCGCTGAATCGAATGAGAACCCCGGCGGGGGCCATCGACCCCCGTGCGAATTTGAACAGAGATAGAGCGAAATGGCGGAGATCCGGAAGGTCGCGGTGGTGGGGGCGGGAACCATGGGCAACGGCATCGTGCACGTGTTTGCCCATGGCGGCTATGACGTGACGATGATCGACGTGCGCGCCGAGGCGCTGGAAGGCGCGCTGAAGACCATCGGCGGCAACATGGACCGGCAGATCAAGAAGGGCGCCCTGTCCGAAGACGACAAGGCTGCCGCGATGGGCCGCATCCGCACCGCCACGGAGCTTTCCGCCGCCGCGGACGCGGACCTGATCGTCGAGGCCGCGACCGAGAACCGCGACCTGAAGTTCCGCATCTTCGAGGAGCTGGACACGGTCGCGGCCGAGCACGCCATCCTGGCCAGCAACACGTCGTCCATCTCCATCACCGAGATCGCCGGGCGCACGAAGCGGGCTGACCGGGTGATCGGGATGCACTTCATGAATCCCGTCCCCGTGATGAAGCTGGTGGAGATCATCCGCGGGCTGGCGACGTCGGACGAGACCACGCGCACCATCGTGGCGACGTCGGAGAAGCTGGGGAAGACCGTGGCCGAGGCGCAGGATTACCCGGGCTTCGTGTCCAACCGCATCCTGATGCCCATGATCAACGAGGCCGTCTTCTGCCTGATGGAGGGCGTGGCGGACCGCGAAGCCATCGACACGGTGATGAAGCTGGGGATGAACCACCCGATGGGGCCGCTGGCGCTGGCGGACCTGATCGGGCTGGACACCTGCCTGGCCATCATGCAGGTGCTGCACGACGGCCTGGGCGACGACAAGTACCGCCCGTGCCCCTTGCTGCGAAAGTACGTGGCCGCCGGCAAGCTGGGCCGCAAGACGGGTGAAGGCTTCTACGACTACCGTGCGTGATCTTGGCTCGTAAGTGCGGAAGTTGCGCAGAGTCGCGCGCATCGCACGACAGGTAAACACCGGGAACAGGGGCGGCATGGCGGCGGTTGACTGCGCGGAGTGCGGCGGTGAGATGGAGCCCGGATTCGTCGTCGACCGGGGCGACTACTCGGTTGCGGCTCAGCAGTACTGGGTGGGCGGAGAGCCCACGATGCAGAAGTTCCTGGGGATGACGGCCGGGCTCAAGGTGAGCGACCGGCCGCGCTACGACGTCACCACGCTGCGCTGCAGCCGCTGCGGACTGCTGCGCTCGTATGCACGTCCCGAGGACCGCTGCAACTGACGTAGATCCACCGCGCGGCCGTCCGCTGTATGGACCAGCGCACGTACGCACTCACGCACTTACGCACGCTGGGGTTGATGACCGAAGAGCAGCAGCAGATCAGGGACCTTGCGCGCGAATTCGCCGACGGCGAGCTGAGGCCGCACGCCGAGGAGTGGGACCGCGAGGCGCACTTTCCCCGCGAGGTCGTGCAGAAGCTGGGCGAGCTGGGCTTCCTGGGAATGCTGCTTCCGGAGCAGTACGAGGGGCTGGGGATGGACACGGCCACGTACCTGATCGCCCTGGAGGAGATCGCCCGGGGCGACGCCTCGGTGGCCGTGGCCATGAGCGTGCACAACTCGCTCCCCACGCAGATGATCCTGGCGCACGGCACCGACGCGCAGAAGGAGCGCTGGCTCATGCCCATGGCGCGCGGCGAGTGGCTGGGCGCGTTCTCGCTCTCCGAGCCCGATGCGGGCTCCGACGCCGCGCGGATGGCGGCGCAGGCGCGCCGCGTGGACGGTGGCTGGGTGCTGAACGGCGCCAAGGCGTGGGTCACCAACGGCGGCTTTGGCGACGTGGTGGTGGCCATGGCCCGCACCGACACGCCCGACGACCGCCGCGGGGCCAAGGGCATCGGCGCCTTCATCGTCCCGACCGACGCGGAGGGCTACATCGTCGGGAAGAAGGAAGACAAGATGGGGCAGCGCGCCTCGGAAACGGTGGGCATCGCCTTCCGCGACCTGTTCGTGGCCGACGACCAGGTGCTGGGCGACCCGTCGCTGGGGTTCATCTACGCGCTGCAGGGGCTGGACGGGGGACGGATGGGCATCGCCGCCGTGGCGACGGGGATCGCCCAGGCGGCGCTGGAGCACGCCGTACGCTACGCCGACGAGCGCAAGCAGTTCGGCACCCCCATCCGGGCCTTCCAGGGGATGCAGTTCAAGCTGGCGAACATGGCCATGCGCGTGGAAGCGGCCCGGTCGCTGGTGATGCGCGCCGCGGCTGCCAAGGACGCGGGCCGGCCCGAGGCGCGGCTGTCGTCGATGGCCAAGCTGTTCGCCTCCGAGGCCGCCATGTACGTGACCACCGAGGCCGTGCAGGTGTTCGGCGGATATGGCTACGTGAAGGAGTATCCGGTGGAGCGGCTGTTCCGCGACGCCAAGGTGACGGAGATCTACGAGGGAACGAGCGAAATTCAGCGGACGGTGATCGCTCGCGAGCTGTACCGGTAGGCCGCCGGAACCCGGCCGAACACCTGATCCGCCGCCGGGGCCCCGCCCCGCCGGCGAGGGCGCCCGCCGCCGCGCCCACCCACACGCATTACACTGGACCGAAACGGGCATGGAACTCTTTTCGCTGATGGGCGAGCACGACCACGAGCAGGTGGTGTTCTGCCAGGAGCCTTCGTGCGGCTACAAGGGGATCATCGCGATCCACAACACGGTGCTCGGCCCCGCGCTGGGTGGCACGCGGTTCTGGAACTACAACAACGACCAGGAAGCGTTCGTCGACTCCCTGCGCCTGTCGCGCGGCATGACGTACAAGGCCTCCGTGGCCGGGCTGAACCTGGGCGGCGGCAAGTCGGTGATCCTGGGCGACCCTCGCAGCACCAACCGCGAGGAGATCTTCCGCGCGCACGGCCGCTTCGTGGAGACGCTCAAGGGCCGCTACATCACGGCCGAGGACGTGGGCACGTCGGTCGACGACATGGAGTTCGTGGCCATGGAGACGGAACACGTCACCGGCCGCGCGCAGACGTCGGGTGACCCGTCTCCCGTCACCGCGTACGGCGTGTACCGCGGCATCAAGGCGGCCGCGATGGCCAAGTACGGCTCCGACAGCCTGAGCGGCAAGCGGGTGACGGTACAGGGCGTGGGGCACGTGGGCTACTACCTGTGCCAGAACCTGGCCTCCGAGGGCGCCCGCCTGGTGGTGACCGACATCGACCAGGAGCGGGTGCAGCGCATCGTGCACGAGTTCGGCGCCGAGGCGGTGGCGCCCGACGCCATCTACGGCGTCGAGGCCGACATCTACGCGCCCAGCGCGCTGGGCGCCACCGTGAACGACGACACCATCCCGCTGCTGAAGGTGGACATCGTCGCGGGCGCCGCCAACAACGTGCTGGGCGAGGCGCGCCACGGCGACGACCTGCACGCGCGCGGCATCCTGTACGCCCCCGACTACGTGATCAACGCCGGCGGGCTGATCAACGTGTACGGCGAGCTGAACGGGTGGACGGCCGAGCGCTCCATGCGCAAGGCGGGCGACATCTACACCACCCTGCTGCGCATCTTCGAGCTGTCGGCGAACGCGGGGCTGCCCACCTACGTGGCCGCCGACCGTATCGCCGAGGAGCGAATCGCCGCCGTGGGCAAGATCCAGCAGACCTGGGTCTGATCCTTCGGTCTGGACGGCGACAAAAAGGGCGGGCCGGCAGCGATGCCGGCCCGCTCTTCTATGCTCCACGATTCGTCTTTTCCCGCCAGAGACGTAGCACTCCTGCCCACCGCTGGCCCGTCCAGCGCGCTCGCATTTGTGTCTGGACTGGCACCGCCTGTGGCTGTTACCTTCCATTCTGGACGACGGTGCTTTTCCCGGTTCGACGAGGAACGATGGCCAAGCGAAAGGCTCCACCCGAACCCCTGTTCGACGAGGCGGACCTGGACCCGAATGCCCCGCGGCTCTACATCAGCCGCAACGGGGTAGGCTGGGAACTCCGGTCCGCCGAGGGCGCGCTTGTGGGCGTGCACGATTCCCAGTCGACCGCGATCGATGCCGCGCGCGAGATTTCCAAGGTTCGGTTCTCCGAGATCCTGGTCGAAGGCTCAACCGGCAGGTTCGTCTGGCAACTGGACCAGCGTCCGGAGTGGCTCGAAATTGTGGCGAGGCTTGGCCCGGGGGGATTCAGGACATGGTATCAGGATGACGAGTAGACCGCTGGTGCTCGACACAAACGTGATCTTCCGTCATGACGCGAAGGAGTTGCCTCGCCGGCAGCTTTGGTCTGCCGTCGTACTACAGGAACTTGCCGCAGGCGCACCGGACACGGCGCGAGTCCGCGAGTTGCGGTCGATCCGCCTGGACGCGGAGGAGAATGGGGCGTTGCTTACACCTGACTCGGAAGATTGGGTGGAGACTGGCAGAATTCTCAATGCGCTCCTGCGTGGCGCCCGCTCCGCCCGTCCGGGGAAGCCGGTGGGGATCGCAAAGGGCGAGCAGCAGCGGCTGGTGAGGGACGTGCTGATCGCCCGGAGCGCCAGGCGGGTGAACGCCGCGGTCGTCACCTACAACCGCGGCGACTTCGAGAAGATCCGGCGGTTCTGCGGCGTGCGCGTGGTGGAGCCCGCCGAGATCTTCTGAACGTCAGCGGCTGCCGTGGCGGAAGTTCACGAGCAGCACCTCGCCCGTCCCCTCCTCGCGGATCATCTCGCAGCTGGAATAGTTGGTATCCAGCCAGGGCGAAACGCCGTCCAGCGTGCCGTTCTCCTCGCCCGCCGCCTCGTGCGCCAGCCATCGCGCCTGCTCCTCGTCGGCGGCGCGCACCATGAACCCGAATGCGCGCTCGTCGGGCGGCTGCCACGGGTCCCGGCCTTCCACGCACCACCACATCGTGTTGATCCTGGGCGACAGTCTCCAGATCGCCATCACGTCTCCGGGCAAACGGGTCGGGGTCGTCGGTCGTTCACGGGCAGCAACCTACCGCCTGTGCCGCGCGGGCGGGAGGGCCGTATTTTTGCGCGGCGGCGGCACGGGTGGTAATCTGCCCTTCTACAACTCCCATCCGCCACCGACGTGACGATGAAGCGACCTGCCCTCTTTGTCCTGCTTCTGCTGCTGGCCGCCTGCTCGGGAGAGCGCGCCACGCCCGAAGACTTTTACGCCGTCGCCCCGCAGGTGCTGCGGTTCATGGAGCAGGACGCCCGCCAGAACCAGCCCGGGCGTGCCGCGGACGGGCCGCTGTACGTGAACGTGGAGTCGTTCCGCCATGCTTCGGACGGCGTCACGGGCGCGCCCCTGGACCTGGACAGCATCTCCGTGGTCCTGGGCGAGCCCACGCAGGCCATCCTGCAGCAGGTGCTGCTATGCGACACGGTGTCGAGCTTCGGCGGCTGCTGGGTGCGCAAGTATGGAATCTGGGTCAACTGGAACGTGGCACACGGCACGCCGAACGAGATCCGGGGGACCGTCCGGAGCACTTCGACGAAGCGCAATACGCGGCCCTCCGACTTCTGCAACCGCGTCTGGCGGCTGACCTTCCGTAAGCAGGCGGGGCGGTGGGCCCTCGCCGACCGGGAGCTGATCGCGGACTGCCGCGAAGAGGCCTGAACGAAGAACCGCCCGGGCGACGACGCCCGGGCGGTCCTGTTTTCGGCGCGGGCGCCGGCTCCGCGCGGCTGCGCCGATCAGTACGGGTGCTCCCTGACCGCGGCGGCGACCAGGCCGGCGCAGGCGTCGAAGGCGGCTCCTGTGACGCGGGCGCCATGGTCGGCTGCCCACTGGCTTACGCGCCGGCAGGCGTGCAGCAGGCGCGCCGGGTCCGCCGGCTCGCGCTGCTCCACCAGGCAGATGAAGATGCACAGCGGCGCCCACAGCCGCTCGTCCGCCCCGCTGAGGGCCAGGAGCCGCCGCCGGTCCGGTCCCGCGGCAGGGGGAAAGACGAAGGGCCGCAGCGGCTCGGGCGCGGCGGCCCACGCCCGCACGTCGCGCAGCGCGCGCCAGAGCAGCAGCCCCACTCCCGCACCCGTCTCCGCCACCATCAGGCTGCCCTCGATCAGCTCGTGCGCGGTCTGCTCCGCCCGGAGCCGCGGCTCCGCCACCGAGCCCCGACCGACAGTCGGAACCGGCTCAACCACCGACGACGGGGGCGGGCGCGGCGCGCGGACGGCCCGCGGACGTCCCGGCCCCCGTCGGGTGATCACGGGTGCGGCTGCCGCGCGAAGGCGGCCAGCTGCGCCAGCTGCTCGGCGATGCGCCGGTCGGCCGCGCGCTGCGGCGTCGCGGCGTGCTTGCGGCTGGCCTGCTCCATCCGCACCCAGTCGCGAAGCTTGGCCGCGGCCCGGGCCAGCTCCAGCAGCGCCCGCGAGTGGTCTTCGGGCGCGCCGGGACGGTTGACCAGCGACCACGCCCCGCTCCACGCCTCTTCGTACAGCCGCCGCTCGCCCGTTCCCGCCGCCGCCCGCGCCAGCACCGCCAGCGTGAGGGTGCGGTCGGCGGGCTCCGTGCGCGCCACGAGCAGCTTCTGAAGCATGGGGATGGCCCGCCCATAGCTTTCGCGGGTAACCCACAGGTACGCCAGGTCGTGAAGCAGCTCGGCCAGCCGCGGATGCCCCCGGCCGTAGGCGCGCATGGCCGACCGGGCGTAGCGCTCGGCGTCGTCCAGGTCTCCCGCGTCCAGCGCGAGCAAGAAAAGGCCGTGCAGTGCGGCCCCGCGGATCGCAAGGAGCCCGTGACGGCGGCCCGCGCGCATGGCCTGGGTAAAGTACCTGCGCGCCGCCCCCGGCACCCCGCGCCGGGTGTACAGGGTTCCCAGGTCCACGTACGCCTGCGCGTAGCTTTGCCAGTCGCGGCCTCGACGCGCAAGGCCGATGCAGCGGCGCAGCCAGGTTTCGGCGCGGGCGTGCCGCCCCCACCGCAGCGCCATGCCGCCCACGGTGCAGGCCGGTGCGGCGTCCTCGGGCGAGGCGAGGGCCCCGGCCTGCGCATAGGCCAGCGCCGTGCCGAAGGCGCCCTGCTCCAGCGCCCACTTGCCCACTTCCAGGCAGACGAGGGTAACGATTTCGGGGCTGGCGGTGCCCGGGCTGCCGACGACGGCCGCCAGGGTGGTGAGGCTCACCTCCAGCGCGGGCTCCACCCCCGAAGTGGCCAGCAGGCCCAGGCGCTTGTGGGCGGCCTCGGAGACGAACAGCCCCTCGCGCCGCTCCTCGGGGGTGGCCGACCACAGGGTTACGTCGCGAAGCGAGTTCCACAGCAGGAGCCCCAGGTCGCCCTTGAACTCCTCCAGGATCTGCGACGCTTCCAGCGTCTCGTCGGGCTCCCGCAGGATGGCGGGGGGAATGCACCAGCGCCGCGACGCGTTACGGCGCCGTCCGCGCGGTCTGGGGGTGCTGTTCTTCGATGCTCGTGCGGCCATGGTCCGGGGCTCCCAGGCGCGCCTGCCGGTCCCTGGCACGACGCTCCGACGTGGAGGGGAGGGCAAGCCTCCCTGCTCCGGTTATCGCGGGTGTTCCGGGGCGGCAGCAGCGCGCCCGCACCGCTCTTGCGACGGCGCAAACCGCCCGGTAGTGTACCCTGCGGGACCCCACTAAAATAGTGGACAGAGTAGACGAGCCAGAAGATAGAGGCCCCGGTCCGGCTCGTCAATGGCTTTCGTTCACTCCGAATACTTTTCAGGCGAAATCAGGCCAACACCGCCACCGTATCGGCTGGAACCGCTCGGCCCGGCGGCTTCCGGGAGGGCTCACTTCGTTCTCTTTCGGCGAGCCCGCGGTGATCCAAACGCTGCACCGGCCGCAGTTGCACCAACGTGCTCCGGCACTGCTTCTCACCTCCGCTCAAGTTACTCGAAATGGCTCCAAAGTGCACCCTCGCCCTGATGTCCACTTTCGCTCTCCTCCTGGCCGCGTGTGGCGGGTCGCGCGAACCCGTGTACATCGGCGTGGCGGGGCCGCTGAGCGCGGCCAACGGCGCCTCGATGAAGGCGGCGGCGGAAATGGCGGCCGCCGAGATCAACGCGAAGGGCGGCATCGGCGGCCGCCGCCCCGTGAAGCTGGTGTTCATGGACGATGGGGGCGATCCGCAGAAGGCCATCCAGGTGGCGAAGACGCTTCGTGACAGCGACAGCATCGTGGCGGTGATCGGCCACGTGGGGTCGTCGGCCAGCATCGCCGCTGCCCCCATCTACAATGCGTTGGACCACGAGGGCGACCCGGTGGTGCAGATCTCCCCCGCGTCCAGCAGCCCGGCGCTGCGCGAGGCGGGGGACTGGACGTTCCGGGTGACGCCCACCGACCTGGAGTTTTCGCCCGCCCTGGCCCAGTGGGCGGCGCAGCGGCTGGGGCGCCGGCGCGCGGCGGTGCTGTATGCCAACGACGATTACGGGCAGGGCGTGCGCACCACCTTCGAGCGCGCCTTCCAGGCCGGCGGGGGCGCGGTGGTCACGGCCGACCCGTACCTGCCCGCCGTGCTGGCCCGCGGCGACGAGCTGGATCCGTACCTGTCGCGGGCCATCCGGCGCGGCGCGGATGCGCTGGTCATCGGCGGGCAGGCCGAGGCGGGCGCCAAGATCGTGGCCGCGGCGCGGCGGCTGGGGTACACGGGCCCCATCCTGGGGTCCGACGGCCTGACGGGGCTCAAGGACGCGGGGCCGGTGGCCGAGGGGGTGTTCGTCAGCTCGGCGTTCCTCCCGGACCGCCCTGCCGCGGAGGCGCAGCGGTTCGTGACGAGCTATCGCCAGCGCACGCAGAAGCTGCCGGATCACCGTGGGGCGATGACCTACGACGTCATGTACCTGCTGAGCGCGGCCATCGAGCACGCCGGCACCGACCGCGAGGCCATCCGCGACTACGTGGCGTCCATCGGCAACGGGCGCGACGGGCACCAGGGCGTTTCGGGGCTCATCCAGTTCGACGAGATGGGCGACGTGCGCGGCAAGGAGGTTTCGGTGGGCGTCGTGCGGGGCGGGCAGCTGGTGACGGCCGGCAGGCAATAGGGGCGGGGAACAGGCAACCGGTTCTTCGGGTCCGTTGAACGAAAGAAGCCCTCTCCCACGCACCGGGAGAGGGCTTCTTCGCGTCAGGGACTCGGGCGTCCGAGGCTACTTTCCGCAGCCGCAGTCCGTCCCGCACCTCGGCGCGCCGCCTCGGCCGGACGGGACGCGGGCGGACATCAGCGTGCGGCGCCAGCGATTGCCCACGAACAGCACGGCGGCCAGCACGATCAGCGCAACGATCAGCGTCTGCATCTCACCGTTCAGCGTTCAGCCCCAGCCGAGCAGGCGCCCGCCCTGGTACACCAGCAGCGCGCTTCCGTACGCCAGGGCGAGCATCCACCCGAACTGGAAGGCGGCCCAGCGCACGCCCGTCCATCCGCCTCCCGTCTCGCGCACCACCACGGCGATGGTGCTCATGCACATCATGGCATACACGTAGAACACCATCAACCCCACCGCGACCAGCGGCGTGTAGACCAGGGCGCCGGTGGACCCGTGGCGTTCGCGGCGCAGCCTTTCCCGCAGGGACGACGATCCCTCGTCCGCCTCGCTGCCCACGCCGTAGATGGTGCCCATGGTGGAGACGAACACCTCGCGCGCCGCGAACGAGCTGACGATGCCCACGCCAATCTTCCAGTCGTACCCCAGCGGCCTCACCAGCGGTTCGATGGCGTGGCCCACGCGGCCCAGGGCGCTGTTGGCGAGCTGCGCCTCCTGCGCCTGCTGCTCAGTCATCCCCGGGGCCGGCTCGGTGCGGGGATACGTTGCCAGCGCCCAGAGGATGATGGTCAGCGACAGGATGACCGTGCCGGCCTTCTTCAGGAACAGGCTGGCGCGGTGGCCCACCGACAGCGCCAGGCTCTTCACCCGCGGAAGGCGGTAGGGCGGCAGCTCCATGATCATGGGGCGCGCCTGGCCCCGCAGCAGCGTGCGCTTGAAGAGCGACGCCACAACGAGTGCCGTCACCGTGCCCAGCAGGTACATCGCGAGCAGGGTGACGCCCTGCAGGTTGAAGATGCCTCCCACCACCACCGGCGGGATGAAAGTGCCGATCAGCAGCGCGTAGATGGGAATGCGCGCCGAGCAGCTCATCAGCGGCAGCACCATGATGGTGGCCAGCCGGTCCTTGCGGCTCTCGATCGTGCGCGTGGCCATGATCCCCGGCACCGCGCAGGCATAGCCCGACAGCAGGGGGATGAAGCTGCGACCGTGCAGCCCCACGCTCCTCATGAAGCGGTCCATGATGAACGCCGCCCGCGCCATGTATCCCGTGTCCTCGAGAATGCCGATGAAGAGGAACAGGATGACGATCTGCGGAAGGAACACGAGGACCGAGCCCACGCCGGCGATCACGCCTTCCACGAGCAGGCTGTTCAGGTCGCCTTCCGGAATCGCGCCACCCACGGCGGAGGAAAGCACGCCGAACAGCCCCTCTACCAGGCCGATCATCGGCTCGGCCCAGGTAAAGATGGACTGGAACACCAGCGCCATCAGGGCGATGAACACCAGCGGCCCACCCACCCGGTGGAGGGCGACGGCGTCGATGCGGTCGGTGATGGTCCGGCCCGACTGCCCGGCGCGGGTGACGCAGCTGTCGACGACGCCACCGATCCACCCGTAGCGCGACTCGGCTTCCAGGCTGGTGGGCATGATGCCGGCTGCTTCGACCTCGGCGCGCGCCGCGGCGACGGCGGACTCCAGCCCGGGGACGCCGGACAGGTGCTTGCCGACCTGCTGCACGGCGAGGAGGCGAAGCGCCTCCATGGACGCGGCGGAGGCGTTGAAGCCCGCGTCCACCAGCGCCTGCTCGACGGGCTTCAGCGCGGCCGCGGCCTCGGCGGGAAGCTCGAAGCGGCGCTCGGGGCGATCCAGCCCGGGCGCCTTGCGGATGGCCGACTTGAGCACGTCGAGCCCCTCGCCGCGCGTGGCGACGATGGGCACCACGGGCGCGCCCAGCTCCATCGTGAGCTCCACCGCGTCGATGCGCAGCCCGGCCGCCTCGGCCGCGTCTACCTGGTTGAGGGCGACGACGGTGGGAAGGCCCAGCTCCAGCACCTGCGACGCCAGAAACAGGTTGCGTTCCAGGTTGGCGGCGTCGAGCACGACGACGGCCACGTCGGGGCGGTCGATGCCCGGGGCGTGGCCGGTGAGCACGGCGAGCGCGATCTCCTCGTCCGGCGAGCTGGCCGAGAGGGAGTACGTGCCGGGAAGGTCGATGATGGTGACGGCGCCCTGGTCGTCGCGGTAGCGGCCCTCGACGCGTTCCACGGTGACGCCGGAATAGTTGCCCACGCGCTGCCGCATGCCGGTCAGCGCGTTGAAGAGCGTGCTCTTGCCCGTGTTGGGATTGCCGATCAGCGCCACATGCAGCACACCCCCGCCGCGCGGTGCTTCCGCGGGCGAGGGTGCGGGGGGCGCCGGAATGGCTCCGACCGCGGTCTCTTGCATCCTACTCCACTTCGATGTGCTCCGCCTCGCTTCGGCGCAGCGTCAGCATGAACCCGCGCACCTTCACCTCCAGCGGGTCTCCCAGCGGGGCGCGCCGCACCACCTCGACGGCGGTGCCGCGCATCAGCCCCATTTCCATCAGCCGGCGCAGCGCCTCGGGGTCGCCGCCCATCTTCGTCACCCGCCCGCGGTCGCCGGGAGACAGGTCCGACAGCTTCTTCACCCGTTCAGGAGGCCAGCGGAAGGACCTTGATGGACGACGCCAGGCCCTCTCCCAGCGCCAGCCGCGAGCCCTTTACCTCCAGCAGCATGCCGTTGCGCGAGTCGATCACCTGCACGCACGTGCCCTCGAACAGCCCCATGCCGCGCAGCCGGTGCGCGTCGTCGATGGGGCACTCCATCCGCAGCACCGACGCCTTGCAGCCGGTGGCGCAGGCGGCCAGCGGGCACTCGACGCACGGGGCCTCGGGGGCCGCCTTCTTCCGGAACAAGCGCGAGAGCATCAGCCAGCGTGTGTAGCTGCGGGTGAGAATCAGTTTCAACCGGCTGTCGAAGATAGGCACGGCCGGGCGGAAACGCAAGGCAGTGAGTGCGGGAGTGCGGGAGTGCGGGAGTGCGTGAGTGCGTGAGTGCGGCGGGGCGTCGCCAGCCGGTGCGCAGGATGGTGGTCCCGGTGCGGGGTGAACCCGCCGCTCGGACAGCGGCAAGCCCCGACACGGGACGTCGCCGTCCGATTCGGGGCTTCACCACGCGGGTGGTGGGGTGTGGACTCGAACACGGTCGCGCCAGCCGGTAACGGGAGCACGAAAGTCAGCCAGTCCGCGCAGGCGGACTTCGTGTTCTTGTTGCAGCGAATTTATTCGCCCGGCAGGGCCGAAGCTCCCAAGAATGCCGCTTGACCCTCGCCGCGCCTGCGGTGTACGATGCGCACACTGTAACCGCGGCTCGCGAGACACCTACTCTCGCACTCTCTGTAGTTCCGCACTCACGCACTAACGCACTTGTCCCTCGCCCGTCCCGTTGTCGCCGACCTCCGGCTGACCGGCACCCTCGTCTCCCAGTACTTCCGCTTCAGCTGCGACCGCCAGCTGCGGTGGGAGATGGTGCCGCGTGCCCTTCGCGGCGGCGAGGTGCCCGCGCCCAACGCCGATCCGACGCGCGGCCCGCTCGTCGGCCAGCGTCCCGGGATGGGGCTGCTGACGCAGGCGGGCCTCCGGTGGGAGCGGCACGCGCTGCAGCGGCTGATCGATCGCCACGGCGGCCGCGTACGGTTCGCGGGCCGCGACGAGCGGGGCACCGCCGCGCGGCTGCCGTACGACGCGCTTGTGGATGCGCTGCGCGATCCCGGCGACTGCCTGTGGCTCGTTCAGCCGGAACTTCGCATCGTGGATCGGGCAGCGTTCGCGGCGCGCTTCGGCTTCCCGGCCGAGGTGGAGATCGCGCCCGCCCAGCCGGACCTCGTGCGCATCGGACGGGACCGGCGCGGGCGGCTGATGCTGGGCGTGGCCGACATCAAGTGGAGCCGCGAGGGCACCCTGCAGCACTACGCGCAGGTGGCGTTCTACACGGTGCTGCTCGAGGAGATCTGCCGCGCGGAAGGGATCGATGCCGCGGTGGAGACGCGCTGGGGATGGCTGTGGACCCGCGGCTCGCGCGGTCCCAAGCGGTTCTCCCTGGCCGCGTACCGCCACCACGTCGAGAAATTCCTCCGCGACGAGCTGCCCCGCGTGGCCGCCGTCGCCCCGGCGGAGGTCGACTGGCACCTGCGTCCGCGCTGCACGTCGTGCACGTTCTTCCACCACTGCCGCGCCGAGGCGGACCGGGGCGACCGGCTCAGCCGCGTGGTGGGCCTGACGCCGCTCGCCGGGCGCGAGCTGAGGGCGCGCGGCATCCGCTCCGTCCGCGAGCTGCGCAAGGCCGAGTTCAGGAAGGGCGTCTACGCCGGCTGCCACGCCCTGGAATCCGCCGAAACCACCCTGAAGAAGCGGGTGCAGGCGCTGGACTATCAGAAACTGGTTCCGGCGGAGAAGCAGAGCTTTCGCATGCCGGTGGCCGAGCGCGTCCGCGTGCTGCTCTCCGCCGAGGGCGATCCGGTCAGCGGGACGGTGTTCGCACTGGGCCTGCGCGCCGGGCAGGGTGATTCGCTCCGCGGCGCTGCCGAAGTCTTCGTTTCCGCAGCGGGGACCGAGGCCGCCGAACGCGCGATGCTCGGCCGCTTCCTGCTGCGCGCCGGGGAGGTGGTCGCGCGGGCGGAGACGGAGCAGCGGGAGGATGGATTCCTCCCGGGGCGGGCGCCGCGGCCGGTGCACTTCTACTTGTGGGACCGCGGCGAGGCCGAGCTGCTGCGCGACTGCCTTCAGCGGCACCTGGGGGACCCCGGGACGCAGCCGGGGATGGCCGGCATCGCGCGCATCCTGTTTCCGGGCGACGCGGGCGCGGCCCCGCCGGGGACGGTGGTGCTGGACGTGGTCTCCGAGCTCTTCGCCCTGCCGGTGCCCTACGCCTGGGACTTGGCGGGGGTCTCCGGTGCGCTGACGCCCGTGGAAGCCGCGTGGACGCACGCTCCGCGTGGCGACTACGGCTGGCCGCTCAGCAGCCAGGTGGCGTTCGAGCGCATCCACAACGTGTGGAACGCGCGCCCGCACCGCGCCGGGGGAGCGGTCCAGGAGCCGGGTGAGGTGCGCGCCGAGATCGTCCGCACGGTGGAATCAAAATTGGCCGCTGTCGATTCGGTGATCCGCGCCATCCGCGACCATGCGGCCAAGCGGCGCGACCCCATGCTGCGGTTGGACGCGGGCTTCGGCGCGGCGGCGGACGGCGCGGGGCCCATCCAGAACCCCACACTGGAGCAGCTTCGCCTGTTCACCCTGGCCGAGGCGGCGGAGGAATCCGTGTCCATCCGCCAGCTTCACGCGCTGCCCACGGCGGACCGCGCGCGACGCTTCGAGTGTATCGCGGGGCTCAACAAGGTGCAGGTGCTGCCCAACGGCCACGCCGTCTTCGAGTTCGACGAGGCCTGCCGCGAGGCCAAGTTTCGCCCTGGCGACTTTGCCCTGGTGCTGACGAACGACGATGGGCGCACGCTGGCGGAAACGGATGTAAAGCCCTGGCTTCGCCGCAAGCTGATGGTGGAGCTGATCGACTACGACCTGGCCGCGTCGCCGCCCCGCGTGACACTGGCGTCGGACCTCACGTGGGAGAAGTTGGAGACGGACCGGCTGGCCAGGGCCCCGCTGCTGGACCTGGACCGCGTCTGCGTCCTGGACCGCGCCTCGGTAGACTTCAACACCCGCCGCGTGGTCGCCAGCCTTCGCGCCCTGGCCGACGGCGCGGGGCAGAGCGAGTTCGCGCTGGATGCGCTGCACGGAATCGTGCCGCCGGACTGGGTCGCTCCGCTGGACGCGGACGCGGGCTGGGCGGATGCGATCGCCCCGGCGCTAGCCAACCGCGGCTACGCGCTGAACGCCGAGCAGGAGGTGGCGTGGCGAGCGGTCTTCGAGCGTGCGGTCAGTGTCGTATGGGGTCCGCCGGGGACGGGAAAGACGTACCTGCTGGCGTGGATGCTCATCGGCATGGCGGCGGCGGCGCGCCGGGCGGGGCGCCCGCTGCGGATGCTGGTGACCGCCGCCACGCACCGCGCCATCGTCAACGTGCTGGCCACGGTGGCGCGGGAGCTCGAGTCGGCCGGGATCGAATCGCCCCTGCGCGCGGTCAAGCTGGCGGGACGGGGGAGCGAGGCGGACGAGGACCTGGCGGGGCTCGACGTCGACGTCATCCGCGACGACCATCTACCGAGGGAGCTGGACGCCGTGGCCGCAGACGGCATGCCCGTGGTCGTCGGCTCCACCGTGTGGTCGCTGTGGAAGCAGATGCGCGACATCAACCGCGCGGAGACGGAGAAGGAATCTGGCCCGGAGATCCCCATCCGCTCGCTGTTCGACGTGATCGTGATCGACGAGGCGTCGCAGATGAAGGTGCCGGACGCGCTCATCGCCCTGTCGTCCATCCGCCGCGGCGGGCGCGTGGTGCTGTGCGGCGACGACCGGCAGCTCGCGCCCATCCTGCACGGCAGCTATCCGCGCGAAGAGACGCTCTTCGGCTCGGCGTTCACCCACTTCGCGGGGCACTTCGGGCGGATTGCGCTGCGCGAAAGCCGCCGGATGAACCGCGCCCTGGTCCGCTGGCCTCGGCGCCTGTTCTATCCGGGCTTCGTGTCGATGGACCCCGACCGGCGACTCTCCCTCTCGACCGATGCGGCCCCGGCCGATCCGATGGACGCGCTGCTGTGGGACGTGTTCCTGCGGCCCGAGGACGCCGTCGTCTTCTGCTCGTACGAGGGATTTCGCGCCACCGTGCGCAACCCGTTCGAGGCGGGCCTCGTCGCCCGTATCGCTCGGCTGGCGCGCACGGGGATGATGGACCCGGGGACGGGCGATGCCTACACGGCCGAGCGCTTCCGGTCGCACGCGCTGGCCGTCATCGCCCCCCACCGCGCGCAGAACTCGGCGATCCTTGGCGAGCTGATCGCGGGCGGGTGGCCGCGCGACGAGCTGCCCGTGGTAGACACCGTCGAGCGGATGCAGGGGAACGAGCGCGAGCTGATCATGGTTTCGTACTCGGTGGCGGATCGCGAGTACGTCGAGCGTGAGGCGGAGTTCCTGTTGAACCCCAACCGTTTCAACGTGTCCATCACCAGGCCACGCGCCAAGCTGATCGTGTTCATGAGCGACGAGATCCTGCGCACCCTTCCGGGCGACGAGCAGGTGATGACGGATTCGATGGCCATCAAGGGCTATCCCGCGCACTTCCGGAGCGTACGGCAGCTGGAGATGCCCGCTCCCGACGGCACGCCCATACAGATGACGGTGAGGACGCGATCGCTTGCCTGTTCTTGATGCAGAAGCGGCCCCGGGCAGGGATGCCCGGGGCCGCTTCACGAACCGGTGCCGTCGCTCAGAAAGCGATGTTCAGCCCGATGCCGGCCGTGAAGTACTCCACGTCCAGCTCACTCTCCACCAGGCCGCCCAGGCCGGAAACCTCGGTGGCGTAGCGACGGTAGCCGACGCCGGGCGTAAGGCGGACGTTGCGGGCCAGGCTCAGCGCCAGGCCGCCGCCCACCTCGAAGCCGATGTCCTCGTCGATGCCATCGTCGTTGCCGCCGATCTCCAGCTGGTGGAACACCGCGCCAACGCCCACCCACGGCGCGACGCCCGCAAAGCGGGGCAGGGCGGTCGTCAGCCCGGCCGAGAATCCCTGGTCGATGGCGTCGGCGTTGTCGCCGTCCTCGCCCAGGTCGGTGCCGAAGCGCGTCTGGCTGAAGCTGCCGTACACGCCCAGCCCCGGCGAAATGCCGACGGACACGCCGCCGCTGAAGCTGTGCCCCTCTTCCATCACGTCGCCGAAGTCACCGGTGGGCGCCGCATAGTCCACGCGGCCCTCCAGCGAAAACGGAACCGGCGACTGGGCCGCCGCGTCACTCGCAACCACCGCCAAGGCCAGCGCTACGCCCGCGAACAAGCTCTTTCTCATCGTGCTTTCCACTACTGGTTGATGCCCGTCCGCCGACCGTTCGGCGGAGCGGATGTGCCCGCCCAGTTTGGCAAGCGATGGGCCGAAGTCGTTGGATGGTAACCAATTGCGAGGATTCACCAGCGTTTTCGGGAATCCGAGGCCGGATGTGGACATCCAGGCCGGCGCGGATGTGTCCGCCGAGAGGGACGGATGGCCGCCACGCGAGGTGACACCGCGCGTAAGTCGTTGCGCGGCAAGAGGATTGACAGCCGGGGCAGGGGCCGTTAGATTAGTGGCGTCGGTTGAAAATATGGGTCATGGGGCTGTCATGGTTTCGACGTGTATGGTGAAGCCGTGGCTGCGTGCCGAGGTGCTCGGAGCACTCGTTAAACCTCCGGGAAACGTGTAACCGCGAACGATAACTTCGCCCTGGCTGCGTAAGTAGAGTCTTAACGGCTCCTTACCTCCCGTTTGTCGGTCAGCCCCGCTAGTGGCGGGCCGATGAGCGTCGATAAAAGCTAGCTGGCCTGCGTTTGGCGCCGTGACGGCGCAGGCGAGACTTTCACGGCTGGTTCGCGATGGGCCTCTCTCTGGCCGATGAGCGAGCGAGGAGAAAGAAACAGGGGGATACGCACGTAGACGCTGCGGGGGATCTGTAGGCGGACGCGGGTTCGACTCCCGCCAGCTCCATAGTTGTACGCTACGCTGGACCGGGCAATCGCCTGGTCCGGCGTTTTGCGTATCCGGAAGTTCCGTTACGGTGATACGAGAAAGGCCGGGTCCAGCGATGTGCTGGGCCCGGCCTCTTTCGCTTCGGATCGCCACTGTCCTACGCGGCGATCGGGATCGCGCGTCGGGTGCCGGCCAGGCGGATCTCGCGGCAGCGCTCGGCCACCTCGGTGGCGCACAGGCGCTCGGCGGGGTTCAACGTGAGCAGCCGGTGCAAAAGCTGGTGCACCATTGGGATGCGGAAATCCGTGGTCCAGCGGCCCAGGTGGTGGTCGTGGGCGTCGTGCGGCGAGCGTCCGGCCCACTCTTCGGCCGGCGGGAGCACGAACCCGCCGGACAGCGCCTCGAACACCAGCCCGCCCAGCATGAACACGTCCGACGCGGGGGAGCCTGGGTCGCCCGCGTCCAGCTCCGGCGGGCGCCAGTGCCAGGCGCCGGACCGCACGGGGT
Organism: Longimicrobium sp.; assembly: GCF_036388275.1. NCBI lineage: Bacteria > Pseudomonadati > Gemmatimonadota > Longimicrobiia > Longimicrobiales > Longimicrobiaceae > Longimicrobium > Longimicrobium sp. The sequence goes on along the minus strand of NZ_DASVSF010000011.1, from coordinate 105,464 downwards.
CGCCCTCAGGCCGGTCCGCGAACCCCGCCACGTGCGCGATCCCGAAGTCGGCCAGCACGGGCGGGCCGCCCACGCAGTCCATCAGCAGGTTGCCCAAGTGCAGGTCGCGGTGCACGATGGGCTGCGGCCGCCCGTGCATGACGCAAAGGGTGCGGGCCAGGGACTCGGCGAAGCCCATCACCCTCGAAACGCGGCCACGGAAGCGCTCGGCGTAGCAGAAGGTGCTGCCGTCGAACCAGCGCGCGGCCGTCTCGTGCCGCCGCATCACCATCCACCCCTGCTCCGTGTTCGCCGTGGCCGACCCGTGGTCCAGCAGCCGCACCACGCCCGGGCACTCCGCCCGCGCCAGCGACTCCAGGGCCGCTACCTCGCGCTCCATCCGCCAGCGCTGCCCTTCGATCGAGAGGGGATGCCCCTCCAGCGCGGTCAGCCGCATCACCTTGGCCACGCCGCACTCGTCGTGGGGACGGTCCGCCGGCGCGACGACATACGTGTGCGCCTGCGCCCCACTGGAAAGCGGGCGCACGATCCGCCACCCCGGGATAAGGGGCGCGGCGAGGTTGATCAGGGTGCCAGGTGCGGTCAATTCAGGGCTCCTGCCCGGTGGTGCGTCTCGCGATCCGGGGGCGTTCGATGCTTGGCCAGGCTCCGGTACCCGCAGCGGGTGGGAGCGTGGCAATCTGGCCCGCGTTTCTGCCGTGGACTGCTGATGGGGTGGGGAATTGCGAAGGGGCGGCCTCGCGGGCCGCCCCTTGGGATCAATATACAACCGTTACGTTCGTCGCGGCAGTGTCTTCAGCGGCTCACGCAACGAGCGCCGCCGCTCTCCGCTTCCTCTTGCGAAGCGACTGAGGGACCGTCGTCTGCTCCTTCTCTACGACTTCGGCCTGCGGCAGCGCGGCAGCCTCTGCTTCGCTCACAGCCTTGTCCGCGAACAAGCGTTCGACTCGTACCCCGAGCGCGTTTGCGATGCGTGTGATGGTGAGCAGTGTTGGATTCGCGTCACTCCGCTCGATGTCCGTGATGCGCGGCTGGCTCAGGCCGGCGGCCTCCGCAAGCTGCTTCTGCGAGAGCCCTCGTTCCATGCGCAGCAGACAGACGTTGACCGCGAGGTCGATCTTAGGCAGCGATTCCGCCCAACTCGCAGCCACTTCGGGATCGCGCAGTTCGCGTTCGAGGTATTCTTCCCACGTAAGGTCGCCTTTCATCGTATCCCCTCCCGTGTAAGCCACTGTGCCCGCCGTGCCTCGGCACGCTTGATTTCCGCTGCCATCACCCGCTGCCTCTTGATTGATGCTTTGGAAACGCACGCCGTGAGTACGGCTGCACGGCCCGGTACGCCGGGAACAACGAAGAAGAGGCAGCGGAACGCCGGTCCGCTGCCGACGACTCGGATCTCCCAGATGTCATTCTCCAACTCAGCTATATCGCGATTCGAAGCCGAAGCCCTCCAGCCCTTCCGCTCCAAAGTGCGGATGCGCTCGCGAATGCGGCCACGCTGAGCCTCGTCGAGCCGCCGCAGGTCGGCATCGAACCACTCCGTTAGGACCACCCGCACGTCATCGTTCACGCCGCGCTCCCTAGTATACGTTATACCGTATCGCCGGTCAAGGCTCACGGGGAGCGAAACCGGACGGATGGGGGGACGCTATCCTCTGCTATTAGCTCGCGCTACGGGACTGAAGCCGCCACAGGTGGACAGGGGCGTGCGGGCGGTGGCGGGTGGGGAGGGAGGGTTGTTCCACGGACGAACGGCGGAGCGGGGCAGGGTTGGCAAAAACGGCGGGCGGGTGTATCTTGGTGGGCTCTGTACCTCCCGCCTGCCCGGGGCACCGGCGCAGGCGGGAATTCGGCTTATCCGAACGGCGGCGATAGCGTGTTCGACCAGCTCAGCGACAAGCTCGAAGGCGTACTGTCGGGCCTGCGGCAGCGCGGGGTTCTTACCGAGCCCATGATCCGCGAGGGACTTCGCGAGATCCGGCGCGTGCTGCTGGAGGCCGACGTGAACTTCCAAGTCACGCGCGACTTCATGAAGCGCGTGGAGGTGAAGGCGCTCGGTGAGCGGGTTCTGAAGTCCGTTTCTCCCGGCCAGCAGCTCGTGAAGATCGTTCACGAGGAGCTGACGTCCATGCTGGGCGACAAGAAGGCCTCGCTGACCATGTCGCCCATTCCGCCCACCGTCATCATGATGGTGGGGCTGCAGGGCTCCGGCAAAACGACCACGGCCGGCAAGATCGCGCGCAAGATGAAGCGCGAGATGCGCCAGACGCGGCTGGTGGCGTGCGACGTGTACCGCCCCGCCGCCGTCGAGCAGCTGCAGACGCTGGGCGAGCAGGTGGGCGTGCCCGTGTACGCCGAGCCGGGCTCGCAGGACGTGGTGGGGATCGCCCGCCGCGCGCTGGAGCTGGCCCGGAGCGAGCGCGACCGCGTGGTGATCTTCGACACCGCGGGCCGGCTGCAGATCGACGAGCAGCTGATGGACGAGCTTCGCCGCCTGAAGGCCGAGCTGAAGCCCGCCGAGATCCTGTTCGTGGCCGATGGCATGATCGGCCAGGAGTCGGTGAACGTCGCCAAGGGCTTCGACGAGGCGCTGGACGTGACCGGCGTGGTGCTGACCAAGATGGACGGCGACGCCCGCGGCGGCGCGGCCCTTTCCATCTTCGGCGTCACCGGCAAGCCCATCAAGTTCCTGGGCGTCGGCGAAAAGCTGGACGGGCTGGAGGAGTTCCACCCCGAGCGGATGGCCGGGCGCATCCTTCAGCAGGGCGACGTGGTCGCGCTGGTGGAAAAGGCGCAGAAGGCCTTCGACGCCGACGAGGCGGCCAAGCTGGAGCGCAAGGTGATGGGCGCCGGGCGCTTCGACCTGGACGACTTCCTGATGGCGCTGCGGCAGTTCCAGAACCTGGGCCCGCTGGAGAACTTCCTGAAGCTGCTGCCGGGCGTGAACAGCAAGATGCTGAAGAACGTCAAGGTCGATCCGCAGCGGATGAAGCACATCGAGGCCATCATCACCTCGATGACCAAGCAGGAGCGCAAGCGCCCCGAGATGCTGACCGGCTCGCGCCGCGCCCGCATCTCGCGCGGCTGCGGCCGCCCCGTGAGCGAGATCAACCGTCTCCTGGAGCAGTTCAAGGAGATGCAGAAGTTCATGAAGCAGATGAAGGGCCTGCAGGGCATGATGCCCAAGGGCGGAGGAATGCCCAGGCTGCCGTTCGGCGGCATGCCGAGGGCGTAGAGTGCGTAAGTGCGTGAGTGCGTTAGTGCGGAAGTAATCTGTTCCGCACTAACGCACTAACGCACTAACGCACTGGTTTTTGATCGTCCGGCCTGGGCAGACGCCGCCCGCCTGGACGCCACCCACCCCACGAGGGAGAACCATGGCGCTCAAGATCCGTCTTCGTCGCATGGGCCGTAAGAAGGCCCCGCACTACCGCATCGTCGTCGCCGAGAGCAGCACGGCCCGTGACGGCCGTTTCGTTGCCCGGGTTGGCCACTACAACCCGACGACCGAGCCCGCGACCCTCGTGGTCGACCGCGAAAAGGCGCTCGCCTGGATCGCCAAGGGCGCGCAGCCCACCGACACCGTGCAGTCGCTGCTCAAGAAGGCCGGCGTGTTCGAGCCCGCCCCCAACGTGGTCGAGCAGGCCGCCGAGGCGGTGACCGGCGCGGCCAAGAAGGCAGGCAAGTCTGTTTCGGGCGCGGCTTCGGCCGTGGCGGGCGCGGTGGCTTCGGCTGCCTCGGCGGTGGCTGGCGCGGCGGCTTCGGCTGGCGCGGCGGTTTCCGGCGCTGCGGCTTCGGCTGGCGCGGCGGTGTCGGACGCGGCTGCGTCCGCCGCCGCGGCGGTGAGCGACCGTGTTTCGGGTGGTGGCGATGACAACCAGGACGCGGCCCCGGCCGCTCCGGCGGCCTCCGCCGATGAGTCCGGCACCGTGGCCGTGGAGGCCGAGGCCACCGAGCCGACCGCCACCGCGACCGACCCGGGCACGCCCGACGCCTCGGCTGCCGAGACGCCGGTTGCCACGGACGCCGAGGCCACCGAGCCCGCGGCGGACGAGAACCAGGGCTGACCGCCGGCGCTCACATGGCCGGCGACGAGCCCGAGTTCCTGATCGTCGGGTCGGTTCAGAAGCCGCACGGCATCAAGGGCGAGCTGTTCGTCCGGCTGGAGACGGACCGCCCCGACGCGGCGTTCGCGGCGGGGCGCGTCCTGATCGTGGGCGACGCGCGCGGCAGGCCTTCCGACGACCGCCTGACCATCGAGCGGGCCCGCCCCTTCAAGGGCGGCATGCTGGTGAAGGCGCGGGAGCACGGCGGCCGGTCGCCCGCGCAGGACGAGCTGCGCGGCCGCTCACTGCTCATCGCCCGGGGCGACGCCGCGCCGCCGGAGGATGGCGAGGTGTTCTATCACCAGGTCTTGGGCCTGAGGGTGATCACCGAGGCCGAGGGCGAGGTGGGCACGGTGAGGGAGCTGTACGATGCGCCCTCGGGGCCGCTGCTGAGCGTGGCCCGCGAGGGGCGCGACGAGCTGCTGATCCCCTTCGTGCGGGAGATGATCCGCCGGATCGATCCCGCCGAGGGCGTGCTGGAGCTGGACCTGCCCGTGGGGCTGCTGGAGCTGTGATGCGCGTGAACGTGGTCACGCTCTTCCCCGACTTCTTCCAGGGGCCGCTGGGGCTGAGCATTCCCGCCCGGGCGGCGGCGGCGGGGCTGGTGAGCTACAACCTTGTGCAGCTGCGGGATTTCACCCACGACCGCCACCAGACGGTGGACGACCTGCCCTACGGCGGCGGCGCGGGGATGGTGATGAAGCCCGAGCCGTTCTGGGAGGCGATCGAGTCGCTGGCGCCGGAGGGGCGGGACAGGCCGCAAGGCCCCATCCTGCTGATGTCGGCGCGGGGCAGGCGGTTCGGCCACGAGGACGCGGTTCGGCTTTCGCTCGCGGACGAGATCACCCTTCTCTGCGGGCACTACAAGGACGTGGACCATCGCGTGGCCGAGCACCTGGCCACGGAAGAGGTGTCGCTGGGAGACTTCATCGTTTCCGGCGGCGAGATCCCGGCCCTGGCCGTGATCGACGCGGTGGTGAGGCTGCTGCCGGGCGCCATCTCCGACCACGAGTCGGCGTCCACCGACAGCCACTACGACGGCTCGCTCAGCGCGCCTTCGTATACGCGGCCCGCGGAATATCGCGGGCTGAAGGTGCCCGAGATCCTTCTTTCGGGCGACCATGCCAGAATCGCCGCCTGGCGGCGCGAGAAGGCCGAAAGCCTGACGCGCGAGCGGCGTCCGGACCTCTGGGAGGCCCCGGATCACAGTTGATGTTGGGTACGATGGCCGGACCCGTTCCGGACGGCCCAACCTCTCCACTTATTCAGAGAAAGACCGAGGACCCATGCATCCGTTCATCGAGACCCAGAAGGAATATCTTCGCTCCGACATGCCCCAGTTCCGCCCGGGCGACACGCTGCGCGTGAACGTGCGCGTGCGCGAGGGTGAAAAGGAGCGCATCCAGGCATTCGAGGGCGTCTGCATCGCGCGCAAGCACGGCGGCATCCAGGAGACCTTCAAGGTCCGCAAGATCTCGGGCGGCGTCGGCGTGGAGCGCACGTTCCCGCTGCACTCGCCCATGATCGGCAGCCTGGAAGTGGTCCGCTTCGGACGCGTGCGCCGCGCCAAGCTGTACTACCTGCGCAACCTGCGCGGCAAGGCCGCCCGCATCCGCGAGCGCCGCGTGGCCCGCTGAGGCGGACCCCAGGGCTGCAGACACCGCGGGGCGCATCCGGACTTCCGGATGCGCCCCGCGGCGCGTTCGGGCCCGGCGCGACGGCCCGAAACCGTCGGCGGCGGACCGTTCATTCTCCGGGTATCTTGCAGCAGCGCAACGAGTTGCGGAAATTCGCAGCCTGCGTTAGTTTTGAAGTCCTCCTCCGCTCCACCGCTTCCGGAGACCATCCCGATGCCGACCGCCCTCCCGCGTTCGCCGCGCCTGCAGCGCGCGGTACCGCTCCTGGCCTTTGCCACGCTGTTCCTTGCCTCGTGCAGCGACGAGTCGCCCGTGGCGGCCACGCCGGAACCCGCGACTGGCCCCAGCTTGTACGTGAGCGGGGGAACCGTCGGCTACCTGGGTACCCTGGGCGGAGGCTCCAGCCACCCGTACGACATGAACGACGCCGGGTACGTGGTGGGCGCCTCGGACGTGGGCGGCGGCCGGAACCACGCGTTCCTTCACTCGCCCGCGGGCGGCATGCAGGACCTGGGCACGTTCGGCAACGCGCCGGGCCGCGCCAGCGAGGCGCGCGCCATCAACCGCGCCGGGCTGGTCACCGGCCATTCGCAGCTGGCCGAGCTCACGGAGTTCGGCTGGGCCGCCTCCCACGCGTTCCGCTGGAGGCCTTCGGGGGGCATGGAAGACCTGGGCACCCTGGGCGGGTTCTTCAGCGGCGGCACCGACATCAACAACGCGGGCCAGGTGGTGGGCTGGGCGGAGCTGCCGCGCACCGAGGACGGCGAGGACCTGCGCCGCGCGTTCATCCACTCGCCCGGCGGCGCGATGGTGAACCTGGGCACCTTCGGCGGGAGGGAGAGCTTCGCCGTGGCGGTCAACAACACGGGAGTGGTAGTGGGATGGGCGAACGCCGCCGACGGCGTGAAGCGCGCGTTCCGGTGGACCGCCGGCGGAGGCCTGCAGGACCTGGGCTCGGCGCCGGGCGTGGCGAGCGAGGCCGTCGACGTCAACGACGCGGGGCAGGTGCTGGTAAGCGACGGCCAGCTGGGGGCCGTGATCCACTCACCCGGGGCCCCGCCGCGTGTGATCACGCATCCCGGCGGCTACGCCATCCGGCCCGTCGCCATCAACTCGCGCGGCGAGATCGCGGGATGGCTGTACATGGGCGGCGCGGAGCGCGCGGTCCGCTGGACTCCGGCCGGCGGCGTGCAGGACCTGGGAACCCTGGGCGGCTCACGGGCGGCGGCGAGGGACATCAACGACGGCGGCGACGTGACCGGCTGGTCGTGGACCTCCTCGACCAGCACCCGCGCGTTCATCTGGACGCAGGGCGGCGGGATGCGCGAGCTGGCCGGCACGGCTGACTACTACGGCGTTCCCGCCCACCACGGACTGATCATCAACAACAGCCGCCAGGTCGCCGGGACGGGGCGCAACCAGGCCATCCGGTGGGCCCCCGTCTGGACGGAGACAGCCCCGGAGATCACCTCCATCTCCCCCTACCTGGCCTACGAAGGCGCGGCGGTGCGGTTTACGCCCGCCATCAGCAACGTCGACGGCGACAAGCTGACGTACGAGTGGACCTTCGGCGACGGGACCACCTCGAACGTGCCTGCCCCGAGCAAGCGGTACGACGACAACGGGCTCTACGAGGTCCGGCTGATCGTTCGCGATCCCGGCGGGCTGGCGGACACGGCCACGGCCACGGCCGAAGTTCGCAACGCCCGCCCCTGGGGAGGCTTCTACATGCCCGGCGCGGCGGTCGAGGGACGCCCGTTCACCCTCGGCTTCGGCTCGGTGGCGGATCAGGGGATCACCGACCGCGCGTCGCTGACCGTGGCCATCAACTGCGGCAGCGGCTTCGGAGCCTACTCGTCGTCGCTCACGGGCACCTGTCAGGGGCGCCCCGACCAGGGGACCGTGACGGTGAAGGCGCGCGTGAAGGACAAGGACGGGGCCATCCGCGAGTACAGCGGCGAGCTCGCCGTTTCCAACGCGGTGCCCGTCGCCCAGCTCACCGCGACGAGCCCGACGACCATTGCGCCGGGCGGCAGCGTGGCGTTCGACGCTAGCTTCACCGACTACGGCACGCTGGACGGCCCCTGGAGCTGGCGAATCACCTGGGGTGACGGCGCGGTCACCGCCTGGACCGGCGCCAGTGCGCAGGGCGCGCTTCCGGCCCAGGGCCACGCCTACGCGGCGCCGGGCACGTACACGGCCCGGCTGTGGGTGGTAGACAAGGACGGGGCGCAGCACGGGTCTACGCGGGTTACGATCACCGTGCAGTGATGCGGTGAGTGGGTGGGCGAGCGGCCGGGGCGACGCACGACGTCGCCCCGGCCGTTCTATTTGGATGCGGTGGAGACGCGCCCAGGTCTACGCCGGCTTTCCGCCGCCCGGCTCGTCGAAGCCGGCCAGTGAGGGCGAGAAGCCCCGCTCCTCCAGCGAGCGCCCGGGTTTGCGCGGATACACCCAGCGGGCGATCTCCGGCGCGAACCGCAGCCCCACCGTGCCCACCAGCGACAGCGCCAGGACGAGCAGCGCGATGGTGGCGCCGACCGCCTCCCGGTTCGCGGTGACCGCGATGCCGGCCAGCAGGATGGAGAACTCGCCGCGGGGCACCAGCGTCAGCCCCAGGGCGAGGGCGTTGCGCTTCGGCAGGCCGTCGCGGCGGCCGATCCACATCCCCGAAGCGATCTTCAGCGCGGTTCCCGCCACGGCCAGGACGAGCGCGTACGGCCAGACGCCCGCGAACGAAGCGGGATCCAGCGACAGGCCGAAGCCCAGGAAGAACACCGCCGCGAACAGCCCCTGCAGCGGGCCGAACAACCGCTCCGCTCGCTCCTTGTGCTCGGTCTCGGCCAGCAGCAGCCCCGCCAGGAACGCCCCGATGGCCTCGGACAGCCCCGCCGCCAGCGCGCCCCAGGACAGGAGGAGCACCACGCCGCCCGTGAACAGCAGGAACAGGTCGTCGTTGTCCAAATCGAACAGGCGGTCCAGGAGCCGCCGCCCGTAGAGCGCCAGCCCCACGACGGCCGCGAAGAAGGCCACGGCCTTGCCCATCCCCCACAGCGCCGCCTGCGCGCTGGGCTCGGCGGAGAGCACGGCGCCGGAGAGCAGGGCCAGGAACAGCGCCATGAACAGGTCTTCGAACACGAGAACGCCCAGCGCCACCTCCGTCTCGGGGTTGGCCGAGCGGCGCATCTCGATGGTGCTCTTGGCGATGATGGCGCTGGACGACACGTAGAAGGCGCCGCCCATCAGCAGCGCGCCCGTCCATCCCCCGCCGATCCACAAACCGCCCGCGAAGCCCACGGGAAAGCTCACCAGCAGGTCGATGCCGCCGTTGCGGACGATCCGCCGCCGGTCGCGCAGCAGCGCGCCGACGGAGAACTCCAGCCCCATGAAGAACAGCAGCAGCACCACGCCCAGCGTCGCCAGCACCTCCACCAGGTGCGCGTCGACGTCCAGCGGGCGGATGGCCATTCCCAGCAGGATGAACGCGGGGATGACGGACTGCCGCAGCCGGCCGAAAAGCAGGCCCGCCAGCGCTAGGGCCGCCAGGACGGCCCCGGCGCCCAGGAGAAACTCCCCGTGCATCGACTATCCGTCGCGGCCGGGCTCGCGCAGCAGGTCGCCGAAGCGCCCGACCTGCTCGCGGTCCCCCACCACCATCAGCGTGTCGTCCGCGGCGATGCGTTCTTCGGGCTGCGGGTTGGGAATCGCCTGGCCGTTGCGGAGGATGGCGATGACGCTGGCTCCCGTGCGCTCGCGGACCCTGGCTTCCAGCAGGCTCTTGCCGATCAGCTGCGAGTTGGAGCCCGTCTTCATCCACTCGACGGACAGCTGCGAGAAGACGACATCCATCGACTCGGCCATCACCGGCTGGAAGAACGCGCCGCCCAGGATTGCCCCCAGCTTGCGGGCCTCGGAGTCTTCCATGCGCACGGCGTAGGCCGGGTAGTCCTCGCCCCGCTCGAAGAAGTAGATCTCGCGGTGCCCCGAGTTGTGGATGATGATGGTGAGCCGGTCGCCGTCGTTGGTGGTGACGGCGAACTTCTTTCCCACGCCGGGCAGATCGTGCTCGCGGACGTCCATCGCTCGTGCGGGTCCGGGGTGAATGGGGCGGCTTCGCTTGCGCGCGCCCGTCGCTTCCAATCTGCCCCGGGTTCAGCTTCCGGGCCAGACCCCGGCCGCGGCCGTTGTGCACATCCGCCAATTGTTTTATCGTCCGCGCAAGTCGTTCCGCACTCACGCACTACCGCACTCACGCACTTTCCCGCATGCCAGCCGCCACGCGGAAATCCGCCAAGACCACCCGCAAGCGCAAGCCGACACCGCAGCGGCTGCGCAAGCTGCTGGCGACCGAATGGGGCTTCTGGGACCGCGGGATGATCCGCGTCGCCGGCATCGACGAGGTGGGGCGGGGGCCGCTGGCGGGCCCGGTCGTGGCCGCGGCTGTCATCCTGCCGCGCGACTGCTGGATCGAGGGCGTGGCCGACAGCAAGAAGCTGAACGCCGACCGGCGGCTGGACCTGTATCAGAAGATCATCCAGACGGCGCTGGTCTACGGCGTGGGCGCGGCGTCGTGCCGCGAGATCGACCGCATCAACATCCGCCGGGCGACCGCGCTGGCCATGCAGCGGGCCATCGCGCGGCTGGGCGGGGCAGACCACCTTCTCGTGGACGGGCTGGCGGTGCCGGAGCTGGGGACGGAGACGCATACCGCGTTCGTGGGCGGCGACGGGTGCGTGCACTGCATCAGCGCGGCGTCCATCGTGGCCAAGGTTACGCGCGACCGGCTGATGGCCCGGCTGGCGGCCCGGTATCCGCAGTACGGGTGGGAGCGGAACATGGGGTACGGCACGCCCGAGCACCTGGACGCGCTGGACCGGCTGGGCCCCACGCCGCATCACCGCAGGAGCTTTCAGCCCTGCCAGTTCGACTTCGCCGACGAGCTTGTGACCGCCTGATGCACACCGAGCACCTGGAGAACGTTCGCCCCTCGTGGGTGGGCTTTGGATGGTTCGTGAGCGTGGCCGTGGCCTCGCTGGTCCTGGTGGCGCTGAACGCGCTGGGGCTGATCGTGGAGGGTTCGCGCTCCACCGGGCCGTGGACGGTGGCCGCGCTGCTGGTGGGCTTTACGCTGGGCGGGTTCTTTACCGGCGCGCGGGTGGGCGCGGCCCCCATCCTTCACGGCGTGGCGATGGGGCTGTTTTCCATCGTGGTGTGGCTGGTGGCCAACCTGGTGGGCGAGGCGCTGGACGCGGCGGCGTGGAGCGAGGTGCCGCCCGCCGTGTTCGCCGGCGGGCTACTCGTGCAGATGATCGCGGCGGCCGTGGGCGCGCGCATCGGCTCGCGGGGGCGGCGGGCCGCGCTTCCGCGCAGATCCTGAGCGCAGGCCATTGATGAGAACCATCGTGCGGATACTGCTCCTCGCGTGCGCGGTCGTCGTCTGGGCGGGCGATCCGGCGGGCGCACAGGATCGCGAGTCGGCGGTGCCGCCAGCGGATTCCGCCGCCCGCGCCCGTGTAGACGAGATCCGCGCCTATACCTACGCCCGCGCTCTGTACGCCCACCCAGGCCGGGGACTGCGCATCTACGCCCGCGCGCCGGGAACGCAGCGGGTCGTGAGCGTTCCGGATACCGCCGTTTGGCCCGAGTCCGGCGGGTGGCCCGGAGAGACAGCCGTCAGCTACAGCGTGATTTCCGATTCCGCGGGCCGGATCGTGGGGATTACGGAGTTCCCACATCGCGAAAAGAACGAGCCGGACGACCGGTACATCCACTACTTCGACGGGGATGGGCGGCTCGTGGCGTTCGATCGACTGTCCACCTTTTCCAACGGATGTCCCAGCCGCGTAAGGGAACGTACGATCTCGTACTTCGACGCGGGCGGCGGGCTTCTGGCGCGGGAGTACTCGCTGGAGGATATGGACTACGAGCCTGTCGATCCCGCCAGCTGCACCTTCCCGCCGCGCCACGAGTACCGCATCTACCAGACTCGCGACGAAATGCTCCAGGCGCTGGGGATTCCGCGGTAAGTATACGGCTTCAAAGCTTTGGCGCATCGACACCCGGTCCGGTGCTCGGGCCGGCGCCCCCCATCCCCAACCCTTCCCCCGCAAACTGCGCGGGGGAAGGGAGCCAGTGTGGTGCTTGGGGCCAGCCAACTGGCAAGCTGTCATCCAGAGGCGCGAGCGCGCCGCGCCAGCCCGTACGCCACAGCTTAGCGCGCCGTGGGATCTAGCCGCGGAAGCATCGTAGCTGGGGCGCGGCAGCGGTTCCGTAACCAAGGCCTCGGCTGCCGTGGGGCCCTCACCCGTTCTCGCTTATGCTCGTCCACCCTCTCCCACAAACAGCGTGGGAGAGGGGATACACTTCAAGATCTCGGTGTGCATCCATGGCTGCGGATGCGCACCGATCTGCTTTCCGGGGCTCGCGCGTTGGGTCAGGACTGGGTGCAGCCCAGGCGGGCGAAGGTGGCGGGATCCTCCTTCTTGCCGCCCTCACTGGTGAGCACCATCGATCCATCCGGCGTGAAGCCGATCCCCTCGCCTTGTTTCTCACCGAGGCCCTTCACGCTCACGCGGCGGGGTGAAAGCGGGGCCGATCCGGTGAGCTCCGCGGCCGAGTAGATCACCACGTCGTCCAGGGTGCGCATGGCCACCCAGCGGCCATCGGCGCTGGCGTCGGCGCCGGTGATGCGCTCGGAGCGCTTCACCTTGTCGGGCGTCACGTTGCGGATGCGCTCCAGCGTGGATGGCGCGCCCGGGCCCGCGCCGACGGGGGCGCGGTAGAGGGCGATGGGGCCCGTTTCGCCCTTGGTGACGATGTGGACGGCGCCGTTCAGGACGAACATTGCCTCGGCATCCTGCGCGCCGTCGGGGTAGCGCAGGCGGATGGCCTCCGCCGGGGCCGACGCGGTGTCGCCCGGCGCGGGCTCGCGGACGCGGTACACGGTGACGAACGGGCGCGCGGCCTGGTTGTCGCCGATGTCGGCCACGAACAGGCAGTTGCCGCCGGGGCAGGGGGCGCGCGAGACGTCTTCCCAGTCCTGCACCTGCGCGCCGGTGACGCGAACGGTGCCCGCCGTACGGCCCTGCGCGTCGATGGCGTACAGCAGCGGGTCGCCGGAGTCGTTGTGCGTCCAGAAGATTCCCGCGTGCGCCCCGCTGACTGCGACGCCGCTGCTCTCGTGCACTTCGTCGCCCAGCGGCCGCGTGCTGCCCTGGACGGTGCACACCAGCGTTCCGCGGGGTGTGCGCGCCGCCTTTACCGAGGTGAGCGCCGATTCCACCTGCACCGGCGCAGCCCGCTTGGGCCGGCTTGGCCCGCCCTTGTCTGCCTCGAACGAAAAGGTCGCCGCCGCCACGAGCACGAACGTGCCGCAGACCAGCGCGCCGAATTTGTAGATCCCCGTATCGTCCGCCATCCGTTGCTCCCAATCACGTAAATCTCGCCGGGCGGCGCGCTTGTGCACACTGCCCACCCGCATGCGCATGCGAGGTTCGCGCCGCCCGCCGGCAACGGCATCGCCGCGTTTGTCAATCGTGGACCGCTCACCGCCCGGACCTTACCTTTCTCTCCACGTTCGCACTCTCGCACTTTGCACTTTCGCACTCCCGTGCCGTACGCCGAAAAGATCGCCGCCGAGCTGGGGCTCCGCGCACCGCAGGTTTCCGCCGCGCTGGAGCTTCTGCTCGCCGGCAACACCATCCCGTTCGTCGCCCGCTACCGCAAGGAAGCCACGGGCGAGCTGGACGAGGTGCAGCTTCGCGACATCCGCGACCGCCACGAGTACCTGGCCGAGATGAACGAGCGCCGCGCCGCCATCCTCAAGTCCATCGACGAGCAGGGAAAGCTCACGCCGCAGCTGAAAGCCGCCATCGACCGCGCGGAAACCAAGTCGGTGCTGGAAGACCTCTATCTGCCGTACAAGCCCAAGCGGCGGACGCGCGCCACCATCGCCCTGGAGCGCGGGTTGGGGCCGCTGGCGGAGCTGCTGTGGGCAGGGCAGACGAGCGACCGCGAGCTGGCGGCTCGCGCAGTGTCCTTCGTGGATGCGGAGAAGAGCGTCGCCGCGGCGGACGACGCCCTGGCCGGCGCGCGCGACGTGGTCGCGGAGCGCATCGCCGAGGACGCCCCCACCCGCCAGCACGTGCGCGACCAGGTGCGCGCCAAGGGCGTGCTGGAGAGTAAGGCGGCGCGCGGCAAGGAGAAGGAGGTCAGCAAGTTCCAGGACTACTACGACTTCAGCGGGCCGGTGAAGGACCTGCCCAGCCACCGCATCCTCGCCGTCCGTCGTGGGGAAACGGAGGGGTTCCTCACGGCGCGCATCGTGGCGCCGGACGAGGCGATCGTGGGCACGCTGCGGCGGAAGTGGCTGGATGGGCACCGCGCGCCCGAGCAGATGGGGCTGGCCGTGGAGGATGCGTACCGGCGGCTGATCTCGACCTCGGTGGAGGTGGAAATCCGCATGGAGCTGAAGACGCGGGCCGACGAGGAGGCTATCGCCATCTTCGGCAAGAACCTGGAGGCTCTGCTCCTTCAGCCGCCAGCGGGTGGACGCACCGTGCTGGGCGTGGATCCCGGCTATCGCACCGGGTGCAAGCTGGCCGTCGTCAGCCGCACGGGGGCGCTGCTGGAGACCGGCGTGGTGTACCTGCACCAGGAAGACCGCGCGCGGCGCGAGCTGGCGCGGCTGATCGACAAGCATTCCGTAGAGCTCGTCGCTGTCGGGAACGGTACCGCGAGCCGCGAGAGTGACAAGCTGTGCAAGGACGCCGTCCGCGAGGTGTCGGTGGACCCGCGCCCGGCCGTGGTGATGGTGAACGAGGCGGGCGCATCCATCTACTCCGCGTCGGACCTGGCGCGCGAGGAGCTTCCGGAGCTGGACCTTACGCTGCGGTCGGCGGTGTCCATCGCGCGGCGGCTGCAGGACCCGCTGGCGGAGCTGGTGAAGATCGATCCCAAGTCCATCGGCGTCGGCCAGTACCAGCACGACGTCTCGCAGACGCGGCTGAAGCGGCGCCTGGACGAGACGGTGGAATCGGCCGTGAACCGCGTGGGCGTGGAGCTGAACACGGCCTCGCCCGCGCTGCTGTCGTACGTGGCGGGAATCGGGCCCACCGTGGCGCAGCGGATCGTTGCACAGCGCGAGCAGGAGGGCCCGTTCCGCTCCCGCGCCGAGCTGAAGAAGGTGGCGGGGCTGGGGCCCAAGACATTCGAGCAGGCCGCCGGTTTCCTGCGCGTCCGCGGCGGCGCGCACCCGCTGGATGCCTCCGCCGTGCACCCCGAGCGCTACAAGCTGGTGGAGCGGATGGCGCGCGATCTGTCGGTGGACATGACGACGCTGGTGGGCAACGAGGCCGCGGTTTCGCGCGTGGACCTGTCCAAGTACGTGGGCGATGGCGTGGGCCTGCCGACGCTGGAGGACATCGTTGCTGAACTCAAGAAGCCGGGGCGCGACCCGCGCGAGCAGTTCGAGGCGCCCTCGTTCCGCGACGACGTGCAGACGGTGGCGGACCTCAAGGAGGGGATGACGCTGCAGGGCACGGTGACCAACGTCGTGGCGTTCGGCGCGTTCGTGGACGTGGGCGTGCACCAGGACGGCCTCGTGCACGTGTCCGAGCTGTCCGACCGCTTCGTGAAGGACCCGGCCGACATCGTCCGCGTGGGCGACCGCGTGAACGTGCGCGTGATGTCGGTTGATGTGCCCCGCAACCGCATCGCCCTGTCGATGAAGTCGCCCGGCGCCGCGAAGCCGGGAGCCGGCCAGCGTCCCGCCGGGGCAGGGAAGCCGGAACCGCGCAAGCCGGAGGCGAAGCCCGCCGCCAAGCCCGCGCCTCCCAAACCCGAGCCGCCAAAGAACGGCATCGCGGCGAACGGGATGCGGATCGTTACCAAACGCTGAGGCGGTTCTGGGATACGCGGGCGGTCGTCTACAGCGTTGGTTTCTGTCCGCAGCTATGCCTTGTCTGTCGAGCGGGGACGTCGGTAGATTGCAGCAACACGATTCTTCCGGGAGGCTAGCCATGGCGAATTTGAAACCGGCAGGCGAGAAGGCATTGAACGGATCGAAGTCGGCAGCAGCAGGTGCTTCCTCGCGGAAAGCACCTTCGAACAGCCGTACGATCAAGAATTCCGTGAAGACGGGTACCGTATCACGTTCTGCCGCACGCTCTGCGGTGAAGGCGGTCAGCAGCAAGCGCGCGTGATCGTTTTGGCGTCGGGGGTCGGTCCGGGGGAGGTGCGGTGTGGCGTACAACGACAACGTGTTCGTGAACTGCCCATTCGACAGCGAGTACCGGCCTCTGTTCGAGGCACTGGTATTCGCTGTTCATGATTGTGGTTTCGTCGCACGGTGCGCGCTCGAGGCCGACGACGCCAGCCAGGTCCGCATCGACAAAATCGGTGACATCATCGCTGAGTGCCGGCTTGGCATCCACGACATCTCTCGGACTGAACTCGATGTAGGTTCAGACCTTCCCCGCTTCAACATGCCCCTTGAACTCGGAATGTTCCTGGGTGCGAAACGCTTCGGCGGTGGCCGCCAAGGCCAGAAGCTCTGCCTCATCCTCGACCGGCTGCCGTACAGGTACCAGCAATTCTGCTCAGACATCGCCGGACAGGACATCCGCACGCATGACCGGGATCCGGGGGCGACCGTAAAGGTTGTTCGCAACTGGCTGCGGAATGCATCCCGGGACTCTGACGTGGTCATCCCCAGTGGTTCCCGGATGGTCGCGCGCTATGAGCTGTTCCAGCGTGACCTCCCTCTTCTGTGCGAAACGCTCCGGCTCGATCGCGACGACCTGATCTTCAACGACTACACAACAGTGGTCGCTGAGTGGTTGAAAGTGAACGACTGGTGAAATCGACGGCGGTCGTCGACGCTTAGCGGCTAGCGCCTTTTCGTATCAGAGTGGAGCGTCATGATTAGCCGCTGTCACTGAGGCACTTCGCAGATCCGTTCCGAACTCCAAGATCGCTTCAGCCACGACTGGGTTCATCGAGAGTTCGTCCGCTGGTGCGAAGCGGGCGAGTTTGATCGTGGAGTCCTCCCCGAATGGTTAGCAAAGCGGCCAGAATTAACGCTATCACTTCTGCGTGGCCCTGTCTACCAACTATCAGGGTGCCATGAAGATAGGCCAATTTCCGGACGGAGATGACTCAGGTGAACGCCCCGAATAGACCGGCGATCTGATGGGCAATTGGGAAGTAGTGTCGGGCCGGCCGACTCGGAGTCGGCTTGCGTTCCTGTTGCTGGCGATGGCCACCATTGTGTTGGGGCTCGCGACGCGGGGTTTTCGACGGGCGCTCCCAGCGGCGGTCGGGTTGTACGCGGGCGACGTGCTGTGGGCGACGATGGTGTACCTGCTAGCCGCCGTGATCTGGCCGCGTGCATCCATTCGGCGGCTTGGGGTCAGCACGGCGGCGTTCGCGCTCGCCATCGAGTTAGGGCAGCTGTACCACGCACCGTGGATCGATGCGGTGCGCGGCACCCGCCTCGGTGGGCTGGTGCTCGGGTTCGGGTTCCTGTGGAGCGACTTGGCGTGCTATACCGTCGGGATCGCGCTGGCCGTCGTGCTCGACTGGCGGATCACCCGTCGGCGGGCTGGCAACGCGTACCTCCGCCCCGTTCATCCCACGCAGTCCTGAAACCCCTTCCACCGCAATCCGCCAGTCGGTATAATCGTGCGGTTTCACCTGTTTCCCGGCGCCGGTCCCCTTCGACGCTTTGTAGCCCCGCCATGTCCATTCATCGCTACTGCATACCAGCCCTCCTCGTTGCGCTCGCGGCCGTGCCGGCGCGGGCCCAAATGGCCTCCCCGAGTGACACCGTCTACGCGCCGGAGGCCCTGACGGTGCCGCCGCGGGCACTGAACGTCGCCGAGTTCGGCGAACTGCTGGGCCGCCTGTATCCGGCCCAGCTTCGGGACGCTGGCGCATCCGGAAGGGTCGACGTCAGGTTCGTTGTCGGGGCCAACGGCATTCCGCGCGATGCCGCCGTCCTTGCCAGCACCGATAGCCTGCTCCAGGCACCCGCGCTCGCCGCCGTGATGGCCCTGCGCTTCTCCCCGGCGGAAGTGGAGGGGCGCCCCGTGGCCACGTGGGCGGCGATTCCCGTCAGCTGGGAGGCGCCCGCCCCTCCGCCGCCGACTGCCGAGCCGGCCGCGACTGCCGAGTCGGCGCCGACGCTGGCGCCGGGGCATACGTACGAGGTCGAGGACGTCGATGAACCGCCCCGCCTGCTGAATCGGCGCCTGCTCACGATGCGGCTGGAGCAGGAGTATCCGGCCGTCTTGCGCGACGCGGGGCTAGGGGGCGAGGTGGAGGTGCGGTTCAGGGTGAGCCCGAGCGGCGAGGCCAGCGATTTTTCGATCAGGCGTTCTTCGGATCCCCAATTCAACGCGGTATCGATGAACGTGCTCCGTGGACTCCGCTTCGCGCCGGCGCGTCTAAAGGGAGAGCCGGTGGCGGTATGGTTGTGCCTGCCCATCCAGTGGAGGACCGCGCGGTGATCGAGCCGGGCGCCAGCGAGGTGCGCCCGTGGTACGTAAGGCCACCTCGATCCATGCGCCGCCCGATCGGTGGTCGGATCGCCCGTGCGGATCTACGCGATTCCGCATCGTAAATCCATGGGCCCTCGGCGGGTTGGCGTAATCCACGGAACTGCATAGTTTTGCGGCTGTGAATCGACCCGTTCCCGTTTCAGGATGTACGCTGTGCTGAAGACTTCGCTGGAGCGCCTTCGCATCGTCGGGATGATGGAAGGCGCTTCGTTTCTGCTGCTGCTCGGCGTTGCGATGCCGCTGAAGTACCTGGCCGGAATGCCCCAGATGGTACGCGTAGTGGGGATGCTGCACGGCATCCTGTTCATGCTGTACGTCGCGGCCGTGTTCCAGGCGAGCGTGGAACTGCGCTGGCCGCTGCGGCGGATCGTCGCGGCGCTGGCGGCTTCAGTGCTCCCGTTCGGGCCTTTCGTGTTCGACGCGCACCTCCGCCGGGAGCGCGCCGCGGAGGGTTGAGCTCCGCGCGCCATCGTGTAGGTTGATCCCCACCTCGCCGCGCCAATCGCGCGGCGAGCGTCCCCCGCGTTCTGCGTCGCCCCCCCGGTGTACCGATGCAGCCTGTCCAGATCGACGTCTACCAGCCGCCCGCGGGGCATCCCCTTGCAGGGTCGGTGCTCTCCATCTTCCGCTGTCGTGCCCAAACCCCGTATCGGCACGAGACCATCCTGCCGAAGGGCAACGTAGACCTCCTCTTCAACCTGGGTGAGCCCGTCCACGGCGTGGGGCTGCAGGCCGAGCCCTACATCGCCACACAAGGCTCCGCCTGGATCGGCGGATTGAAGACGCGGCCGTACAGCGTTCATCCACAAGCCGCCATGGACCTGGTGGGCATCAGCCTGCGAGCCGATGCGTGCGCGGGGCTGCTGCCGCTGTCGCCAGGGGAGATCCTCAACCTGGAGGTGCACGGCCTTTCGCCGGGCGCAGGGCTAGCCACCATCAGCGAGCAGCTGTACGACATCGATTCGTTCGGCGACCAGTGCGCGTTCCTCATGCGGTGGCTGATGGGGCGGCTGCGTCCCGTCCGCGGCGCCGACCTGGTGCGGCACGCCTGCTCGCTGCTCCGTCGCTCGCGCGCGGACGATGCCGTGCGAGCGACCGCCAAGGCGATGGCCGTGTCGCCGCGGCACCTTCGGCGGCTGATGGACCAGCACGTGGGTGTGGGCCCGGCGGAGTACGTGCGGCTGTCGCGCTTCATCGATTCGCTGCACCGGATGGCATCGCCCCAACGGACTCTGGCCGAGGTTGCGCTGTCGGCCGGGTACTACGACCAGGCTCACTTCTGCCGCGACTTCCGTTCGTTCGCCGGAATTACGCCGCAGGAGTACCGCGCGCAGGCCGGTGGGCCGGTGGTGGGTCATATCCTGAAAGAGTGAATCCTGCCGCTGGCCGACGCGAAGAAGCCCCGTCCAGCGTTTGCTGGACGGGGCTTTCGGCTCTCGATGGGGCGTGGCGTGTGCCCGGGGCGTAACGGGCCTTTACGTCAGCGGTCTGCGCGGCTCCCCGCCAGCCAGTAGCTGCCGGGGCAGCGGGTCTGCAGGAGTTGAGCATCGGACGCGGAGAGAGACGCGTACTCCACGCCTGGGATCTCGCCGCCGCCCAGCCGGAACTGCCCGCCGATGCGCCCCACCTCGCTGCCGGTGGCGTCCCTCACGAACAGCGCTTCGCCGCGCGCCTCCAGCTTCCACCCCTCGGGCCAGATCACCGTGCGCTGTCCGAAGCCCTCGGCCCGCAGGCATCCGCTGGCGTCGCGGCTGACGACGCCGTGGTACAGCGCCTCCATCGACGTGGTCTGATCCACCTGCGCGACGAAGGTGACCGCCAACGGGTTCTCGTCGCCGGAGAGCGTCGGGCCGACGCCTGGGTCCGCGGCGCATCCCGCGGCGGCGGCGAGCATGAGGGTGATCGTGATAGTGCTGAAGGAAGGACGGAGCGTCATTGCGGGCTTCCTATCGAAGGGATGCGGTGGTTGTCTGCCGCGAAGACAACGCGCGATTCATGAAACCGTGACACGGTCGCTGGGTTGGGCTGGCGCCTGCGGCGGATGCGCATAGTTTGGCCCCGGCTCTCCCGATCGTTCGCCTTCACACGCCCGACGCATGTCCGAGCTTCCGGTGTACACCGCCACCCGATACGTGCAGCCGCTGCGCGAGGGGGGCACCCTTCCCGCCGTGGTCGACACGGACGGCGGCGGGATGTTCGTGGCCAAGTTCCGGGGCGCGGGGCAAGGCGCCAAGGCGCTGGTAGCCGAGCTGCTGGTAGGGCTGATCGCCCGCGCGGTGGAGCTGCCCGTTCCCGAGATCGCGCTGATCGAGGTGCTGCCGGATTTCGGCCGCAGCGAGCCCGATCCCGAGATCCAGGACCTGCTGAAGGCCAGCGTGGGCATCAACATGGGCCTGCGCTACCTGGATGGCGCGTTCAACTTCCAGGCGGCGGCCGCGGGGCAGTTCATCACTCCGGAGCTGGCGGCGCGCATCGTGTGGCTGGACGCGTTCACCACCAACCCCGACCGCACCGCGCGCAATCCCAACCTGCTGATCTGGGATCGCAAGCCCTGGCTGATCGACCACGGCGCCGCACTGTACGCCCAGCACAACTGGCCCGGCGTGGACGAGGCGCGCACCCGCACGGCGTTTCCGCTGATCAAGGACCACGTACTTCTCTCCATCAGCGGCGACCTGGAGGCGGCGGACGCGGAGATCGCGGCGGCGCTGGAGGAGCATGTGATCCGCGCCGCCGTCGCGTGCCTGCCGGATGCGCTTCTTCAGGATCCCGCCATCGCATCGGAGTTCGCGGATCCCGATGCGGCGCGCGCCCGCTACGCCGATTATCTGTGCACGCGGATCCAGGCGCCGCGCGCGTTCGTGGCGCAGGCCATCGAGGCGCGCGAGACGCTCAGGCGCGAGCCGCCCCGCCGCGTCCAGAGCCGCCGATGAGCGAGCAGACTCCCTGGATTGCGTACAGCTTCGCGGTGCTGCGCGCGGTTCCGCACCCGCACCTGGGCACCTGCGTGCCGGTGGGCGTGCTGCTTCACGCGCGCACGGCCGGGTTCCTGGGCATCCGCGTGGTGACGGATGCGTCGGAGTTGGCGGAACGTGTGGGGGACGTGGACGTGGAACTCCTCTCGCGCTACCTGCACACCCTATCCGCCATCTGCAACGGGGAAAGCGCCGGCGGGCCCGTCGCCCTCCTTCCGCCGTCGGAACGCTTCCACTGGCTCACCGCGCCCCGATCGGACGTGCTGCAGTGCGGCGCCGTGCACGGCGGCCTCTGCCGCGACCCCGCGGTCGCGCTCGCCGACTTGTTTGCCGCGCACGTGGTCTAGTGACCAGGGGTGGCTCGGCTCTTCGGGTCCGCAGGCAACCGGCCCGCGCAGTCCGCGGAGGCGGACTTCGTGACGTTCCAGACGCGGTTTCAACCGCCGGGGCGGGTCCTGGATGGTGCACATTCCAGGGCCCCGCACCGAGGCCCACGGTCTTGTGACCGCTGCCGCGCCCTGGTTTGTACGTGCCTCAGGCTAGATCCTTCGCCCCGCGTGGTTTGGAGTGCGGGCGAGTGCGGTGCGCTTGGGGCTCAGGATGACAGGGTTGGGCGCGCACGGCGGGTGTGTGGGCGTGCCTTGGGTGTGACCGGTCTGTCGGGTCAGGCGGGTCAGGCAGGTCAGGCGGGTCAGGCAGGTCAGGCAGGTCAGGCAGGTCAGGCGGGTCAGGCGGGTCAGGCGGGTCAGGCGGGTCAGGCGTGGGGGTGCGGGTTGGGGATGAGGATGGCGGATTGCGCGTCCGCTGGGCCGGTGCACGCGACCGGCGGATGCAGTCCGCGCAGGCGGACTTCGTGATGTTCCAGCTGCGGTTTCAACCGCCGGGATAGGGTCGGCGGGGCGCCTCTGTCCTGATGCGCCGAATCTTTCCAGCGGAGTCGATCCTACAGCGCCGCGGCGAGGGGCAGGGAAGTAGCGGGTGTGGTGCTCGCGGGGAGGCTGATGCAGAAGCGGGCGCCGCCGCGTGGCGCGGCTTCTACCCACGCGTCCCCGCCATGGCCTTCCGCCACCGCGCGAACGATCGCCAGGCCCAAACCTCCGTTCCGCTCCGGCTGCCCCGGCGCGGAAAGGCGGGCGAACGGGTGCCAGATGCGCAGCCGGTCGCGCCGGGACACGCCCGCACCCTCGTCGGTGATGCTGATCACGGCGCGCCCGCCGCGATCCACTGCGACGGCCAACACCACGCGCTGGCCCGCAGAGCCGTGCTGGAGCGCGTTGTCGAGAAGGTTATCGAGCGCGAGCCGCAGCGCTTGGGGATCGGCGTGGACGATGAGGCCGGCGGGCGGATCGGCGTCGAGCGTGATGCCGCGTGCGCGGAAGGCGCCGGCGGCATCAGCGGCGGCGTCCTCGATCAGGGCGCCGAGATCCACCGTTGTCGGAACGAGGAGCAGGCCGGGGTTGGACAGGCTGGCGAAGGCGACGGCGTTTTCCACCGCGCGCGACAGGCGGCGGGCGGCGCCGTCGATGTTCATGAACGCGCGCTCCTGCTCCTCGGGCGAGGGCGTGCGGCCCGCGAGAAGCATCTCGGCCTGCATCTGCACCTGGGCTAGCGGGGTGCGGACCGAGTGGGCCAGCCCATCGGCGACGGCGCGGCGCACGCGGCGCTCCTCGCGCTCGGCGCGGCGCTGCAGCCAGGCGCCCCCTCCGAGACCGATCGCCGCGGCCGCGAGCGTGAACGGAGCCACCCAACCGGGGAGCCCCCCGCCACCCATCACCAGCGCCAGCGCGGCGACGGCGGTCAGAGCCGAGGCCGCGGCCAGGGCGCCGGAGGCGAGCCGTCCGCCCGCCAGCGTCCGGCGCCGCGCCAGCCGCATCCGCCCCAGGTCCACCGTCAGCCCTGCCCGTACAGGATGGAGCCCACCGCGGCGCGCGTGGACACGCCGAGCTTGGACAGCACCTGCTCCACGTGATTTCGCGCGGTGAAGTAGCTCACCGAAAGCTGCTTGGCGATCTCGGCGTTGCTGTAGCCTTCGCCCAGAAGCCGGGTGACGGCGATCTGCCGTGCCGTCAGGCCGAAGCGCTCGCGCAGGGCCTCGTCGGCGAGCGGGGCGGGCTTGGGCACCTCGGCGGCGCCGGGCGCCGGGGCCGGGGCGGCGGCGGCGCGTGCGCGGCGCAGCAGGGCCGAGATGCGCGCCAGCAGCTCCATCACGCTGAACGGCTTGGTGACGTAGTCGTCGGCGCCCAGGCGAAAGCCCTGCAGCTTGTCGGCTTCCAGGCTACGGGCGGAAAGAATGAGGACGGGGCAGGTGGCGCCGCGGGTGCGCAGCTCCTCGAGCACGCTATAGCCGTCGCGGTCGGGGAGGCCCAGGTCCAGAACGATCAGGTCGGGCTTGTCGCTGGTGGCCAGGGCCAGGGCATGGGCGCCCTTCATGGCCAGCGACACCTCGTAGCCGTCCATCTCCAGGTTTCGCTGCAGCCCCTCGGCCAGGTCGGGGCTGTCCTCAACGAGCAGGATGCGGGACATTCGTTCCGGGATCAGTACGGTTGATTGGATGCGCGGGCCTGATGCACGCGCGGTCGAATCGGATGGGAAGGTACGGGTGCGCTATGGCGCAGGGCATGGGTCGGGTGACCTACGGCCCCGGTTCCGCTGGGGCGACTGAAGTCGCGGCAACGACGGCCCGAAGTCCGCCTTCGCGGACTGCACCGGCTGATTGAGAGCACCAAGCCAGCACAGGCGCAGTCTGTCATCCTGAGGCGCAGGCGCACCGCACCAACCCGGTCCTCACTCTCCGCGCGCCGAAGGATCGGCCGCGGATGCCTCTCAGCCCGGGCGCGGCAGCGGTCAGGGAGCCGAGGCATCGGCTGCCGTGGGGCCCTCACCCGTCCTCGCTTAGGCTCGTCCACCCTCTCCCACAAACAGCGTGGGAGAGGGGGTACACTTCAGGCGTGGTGCGTTGTCGGGTCGAGCGCACGCCCACGACCCCGTCCGGGCGGTTGAAACCGCGGCTGGAACATCACGAAGTCCGCCTGCGCGGACTGCACGCACAATCGAGTGCGCCAGGCCAGCCGAAGTGCGATTCAGGTCTCCCCCTCCCCTGCGCAGCGGGGGAAGGGGGCCGGGGGGAGGGGGCTGCCGCAGCATACGAGGCAGCCAGTCGAACCTCGAGACAGCCCTCCTCAGCCTCGCCCGCGGTCCTCTTCGCCGTACGGATCGTGCGCCGCCATGTCGCGCCTGGCCCGGCGCTCGTCCAGCAGCCCGCGGATGTTGCGGTACGAGACGACGACCGCCGCCAAACACCACCCCGCCGCCACCACACCCATGATCGTTTCCATCGCAGTCCTCAGGCGGAGGTGAGCACTTCTACCATCTGCCCGCCGCGTCCGGCGGGCACGGCCACCAGCACGTCGGCCGCGGGAACGGTGAAGTGCACCGTCGTCCCCCGGCCCACCTCGCTCTCCACCCACATCCGCCCGCCGTGCGCGGCCACCAGCGCGCTGGCGATGGAAAGCCCCAGCCCCGCGCCGCGCCGGTCGGCCGTGTCGCCCTGCCAGAACGCGCCGAAGACGTGGGGCAGGTGCTCCGCGGGAATGCCGTGCCCCGTGTCGGCCACGGAGATGCGGACACACGCGTCGTCCGGTGCCGCGCCGATGGTGATCCGTCCGCCCGTTGGCGTGAACTTGATGGCGTTGCCCACCAGGTTGCTGAGCACCTGCACCACCCGCGCGCCGTCCGCCAGGGCGCGCAGGCCGGCGGGGGCATCGACGTCCAGTGTCAGCTTGCGCCCGGCGGCGATGGGCTGCAGCATCCCCCGCGCCGTGCAGAGCAGCTCGTGCACGTCCACTTCGGCCAGGTCCACGGAAGCCCGGCCGCCCGCTCCCTCCAGCTGCGCCACGTCCAGCAGGTCCTCCACGAGGCGGTACATCTGCCCGGAGGTCTGCTGGATGTTGGACAGCGCGTCGCGCACGTACGGGGACGAGCGGGGGGAAAGCGTCTGCAGCACCATCTCGGACTGCATGGTGATGGACGCCAGCGGGTTGCGCAGGTCGTGCGCGACCACGCCCAGGATGCGCTCGCGCGCCTCGGTGGCGCGGCGGGCCTGCAGGTACAGCTGCCGCGTTTCCAGCAGGTTGCGCACGCGCAGCAGCACCTCGACGATGTCGAACGGCTTGGTCAGGAAGTCGCGCGCGCCCTCGCCCAGTGCCGTGTCGCGCGCCTCGGGCGTCACGTCGGCCGTCAGCACCAGCACGGGGCGGTAGTCGCCGGGCTCGTCCATCTCGCGCAGGGCGCGCAGCACGTCGAAGCCCGTCATCCCCGGCATGTGCAGGTCCAGCAGCACCAGGTCCGGCCGGTGCTGGCGGGCCAGCTCCACCGCCTGAAACGGGTTCTGCGTCCGCAGCAGGTTGCCGAGTCCGGACCCGGCCAGGATGCCTTCCAGCAGGTCGAGGTTGGCTTCTTCGTCGTCCACCAGCAGCAGCGTGCTGCACGAAAGGTCTGGCGCGTTCACGCGTCACCTCGTTCGGAAAGGAACCGCTCCACCGTCTCCAGGAATTCCTCGACGTCGATGGGCTTGCTCAGGTAGGCGTCGGCGCCCAGCGCGCGCAGGCGGTCGTTGCTGGCGCGCGTGGCGTCGGCGCTGACGACGACGACGGGAATTCCGGCCGTGCGCGGGTCGGCGCGCAGGCGGCGGAGCACCTCGTCGCCCTGGATGTCGGGAAGGTGCAGGTCCAGCAGCACCAGGTCCGGCCGGTGCTCGCGCGCCAGCTCCACCCCAATGCCGCCCTGCAGCGCGGGAAGCAGCCGCCAGCCGGGGCGGCTGAGCAGGATGGTTTCTACCAGGCTCAGGTTGGCCAGGTTGTCTTCCACGTACAGCAGCGTGGCCTCGCGTGCGCCGCCCTCGGCCGTGCGCGCCAGGGCCGCGCCCGCGTCTTCCAGCGCGTCCACGGGGTCGGCCGCGCCCGCCAGGTCGGCGCGGAATACGCTGCCCTCCGACCCGGTGCTTTCCAGCGTCAGCACGCCGCCCATGGCCTCCGTCAGCCGTTGCGAAAGGGCCAGCCCCAGCCCCGTGCCTTCCACCCCCGACGCCTCGGCGCCCAGGCGGGCGAACGGCGTGAAGAGCTGGTCTGCCTTCTCCTCCGGGATTCCCTTGCCGGTGTCCTGCACCCGCAGCGTGTACCCGTCGTCGGAGGGCGTGCAGGTGATCTGCACGAAGCCGCCGGGGCGGTTGTACTTGATGGCGTTGCTCAGCAGGTTCAGCATCACCTGCGCGAGCCGCTGCCGGTCGGCCCGGACGAATGCGTCGGGGGGGCAGAGCGCGGGGCGCAGGGTGACGCCCCACTGCGCCGCCATCGGCCGTACAAGTCCCAGCGCCTCGTCCAGCAGCGGGGCGACGCGCACCGGCTCCAGCGACAGGTTGTGCCGTCCGGCCTCGATGCGGGCGATCTCCAGGACCTCGTTGATCAGGTTCAGCAGGTGCCGCCCGGCCTTCAGGATGTGCTGCACCGACTTCTGTTCGCCCTGGGCCAGGCTGGCACGGGCCAGCAGCTGCGCGAAGCCCAGGATGCTGTTCATGGGCGTGCGCAGCTCGTGGCTCATCCGCGACAGGAACTCGCTCTTGGCGCGGTTGGCTCGCTCCGCAGCCTCCGTCGCCGCCCGTAGCGCCTCTTCGGTCCGCCGCCGCTCGGTGACGTCGCGCGAGATGACGACGATCCCCTCGTCGGCCGAGTCGGGGAGCAGCGTGCGGCCGATGCTCTCCAGGACCTTCCACTGCCCGTCGGCGTGGCGGAAGCGGAACTGCACGGTGTGGCTGGTTCCCGGGTTCACCACCATCTGCGTCAGCGCCGTGCGCGCATCCTCCACGTCGTGGGGGTGCATGTACGGGAAGGGCGTCTCGCCCAGCAGCTCCGCCGGGGTGTAGCCCAGCACGCGCATGATGGACGGGCTCTGGTACAGGTACACGCCCGTCTGGTCCAGCACGGTGATCAGGTCCGATGCGTTTTCCGTCAGCGCGCGGAAGTGCTCCTCGCTCTTCCGCACCGCTTCCTCGGCGGTCACGCGGTCGGTGACGTCGCGGGCGTTGGCCACGATGCGCGGCTCGTGCGAGCCGGGCATCATCCGCGTGGTCGCCTCCAGCACCATCCACCGCCCGTCCTTGCGGTGGAAGCGGTAGCGCATGATGCGGGGGTTCTCCGGCTCCAGCAGCAGCATCTGCATCTCTTCGGCGACGGCACGGCGGTCGTCGGGATGCACGTAGTCGGCGGCCACGCTGCCCAGCATCTCGTCCGGCGTGTAGCCCAGCATCCGCTCCGCGGCGGGGCTGGCGTACAGCACGGCGCCGGTGACGGCGTCGTTGATGGTGGCCACGTCCGACGAGTTTTCGATCAACGCGCGGAAGTGCTCCTCGCTCTCGCGAAGCGCGCGCTCGGCGGCGTTGCGGTCGGTGATGTCGCGTGAGTTGACGACGACGCCATCCGCGGCCGTGTCCTCCGCCAGGGTGCGGGCGACCGATTCCAGGAAGTGCCAGACGCCGTCCTTGGCGCGGTAGCGGTACTCTACCGTATGCGCGGTGCCGGGCTGGGCCAGGATGCGGCGGAAGGTGTCGCGCACCCGGTCGATGTCTTCCGGGTGGATGTTTTCCCACGCGCTGCGGCCCACGCGCTCTTCGGGGGTCCACCCCAGCAGGCGCGGCATGGCGTCGCTTTCGTACGCCACCTGCCCGTCGGGCCCCAGGATGGTGATGATGTCGTAGGTGTTGGCCACCATCCGGCGGAACTGGGCCTCCTGCTCGCGCAGCGCCCGCTCGGCCGCCAGCCGGTCGGTGATGTCGCGGGCGTTCACCACCACCTGCCCGCTGGAAACGTCGGTGCTGGCGTGCGCCTCGAAGGTGCGGTAGCCGCCGTCCTTGTGCCGCACGCGGTACTGGATGGAGTACACGACGCCGGGGTTCGCCAGCATCTCGCCCAGGCGCCCGGCCGTCGGCTCGCGATCGTCGGGGTGCAGGTACGAGAGAGGGTCGGTGCCGGCCAGCTCCTCGGGATCGTACCCCAGCAGGTGCTGCACGCTGGGGCCGGTGTACGCGATGCGGCCGTCCCGGTGGATCAGCTGCACCATGTCGCTGGCGTTCTCGATCAGCCGGCGGAACTGCAGCTCGCGCCGCCGCAGCTTGCGTTCGGCCGACTTGCGCTCGGTGACGTCGCGGATGACGGCCATGAAGGTGCCATCCTCCATGGGCACCACGCGCGCCTCGAAGTCGCCCATCCCCGACTCGACCGGAAGCTGGTACTCGAAGTGGGCGATCTCGCCGCTTTCCTGCGCGCTGGCCATCGCCGCCTCGGTCTGCTCGGCGATGGGCGGCAGCACGTCGCGGATGCGCTTCCACAGGAACACCTCGGGAGGCACGGCCAGCCCCGAGCGCGCCCCGGCGCGGTAGTCCAGGATGGTGCCGTCGGCGCCCAGCCGGAAGAAGAGGTCGGGGAGGGCGCGGAAGATCCCCTCCAGCTCGTGCGTGCGCTCCATCAGCGCCTCGCGGGCGGCCTCGTGCTCGGCCACCTCTTCCTCCAGCGCCTCGTTCGCCTGCGCCAGCTCCGCCGTGCGCTCGGCGATGCCCAGCTCCAGCTCTTCGTTGGCATGGCGGAGCTGCGCTTCGGCGGCGCGGCGGTCGCGGATGTCGCGCGAGGTGGCCAGCAGCCGGTCCATCCCGCCGATGGCCACGCGGCGCAGCTGCACCTCGGCCCACACCTCGCCGCCGTCCTTGTGGCGGCCCAGCCATTCGAAGCGCTGCGGCTCGCCGGCGATGGCGCGCTCGATGTAGCCGCGCGCCACGTCGATGGTGAAGGGGTGCTCGCCCCAGGAGATCCCCTGTACGCCCAGCGCGCGCATCTCGTCCTCATCGTAGCCGTACAGCTCGCACGCGGCGCGGTTGACGTCGATGAACTCGCCGCTGTCCAGCTCGTGGACGAAGATGGCATCGGACGAGTGCTCGAAGATCGTCCGGTAGCTTTCCTCGGAGTCGCGGAGTGCCCGTTCGGCCACCTTGCGCTCGCCGATGTCGCGGATCAGCGCCAGCACGTGGGGCGTCCCGCGCACGTCCATCCGCTGGAGGCTCACCTCGCCCCAGATCTCCTGGCCGGTGCGGGGATTGATGCTGAGCCATTCGAAGGTCTGGGCCACCCCTTCCAGTGCCAGCCTGGACTGCTCCATCGCCAGTTCGGGCGTGAACGGCGGCGGGCCGTTCCAGATGATGGACGCCGCGTCGGCCTTCAGCTCCTCGAGCGTGGTTCCGCACAGCGTGCACGCCATGGCGTTGGCGTCCACCATCCGGCCCGTCTCCGGCTCCAGCACCATGATGGCGTCGTTGGAGTTCTCGAAGATGGTGCGGTAGTTCTCTTCGGAGACGCTGAGCGCCTGCAGCGCCTGCTGCTCTTCGGTGACGTCTTCCTGCACGAGCACCACCTCGCGCAGCTCGCCGCCGGGGCCGCGCACGGGGTACATCGAGGCGCGGATCCACCGCGGCCACTGCACGTCGGCCGAGGCGCGGGGGCCGCGCCCCGCGTCGTCGAACAGCACGGGGGGGATGCTCACCCGCTCCCCGGCCAGCCCGCGCTCCAGCAGCGGGCGCACCGACGCGAGCTGCGGCACCTCCAGCGGGCTGGTGCCGCGCAGGTCGTCGGTGCCGTAGCCCCACAGCCGGGTGTAGGCGGCGTTCACCTGCAGCGTGGCGCCGTCGGGCGTCAGCGTCTGCACCAAATCGGGGTACTGCTCGAAGAGGTCGCGGAAGCGCGCCTCGGACGCACGGATGGCCTCCTCGGCCTCTACGCGCTCGGTGACGTCCATCGACGTGCCGACGAGCCGCGCGGGCGTTCCGTCCGCCCCGGGCACCATCCTGCCGAGCGCATGGAGCCAGCGCGTCTGGCCGTCGGGCCTGACGATGCGGTAGCGGATGCCGAGGGGGGTCGCCTCCCGGATGACGGTCGCGCAGGCGTCGGACAAGCGCTGGCGGTCGTCCGGGTGGACGAAGCTCATGAACCCGTCCAGGGTCCGCGGCCCATCCGCGGGATCAAGCCCGTGGAGGCGGCACTGCTGGGCCGACCAGACGATCTCGTCCGTCGCCAGGTCCTGGTCCCAGCTTCCCAGCTGGGCGATGGCCTCGAGGTCGTCCACGTGCCGGTTGCGGCTGGCCAGGTCGTCCTCGGCCCTCGCGCGTGCCTCGCACTCCCACGCGGCGGCCAGCCGGTCGGCGAGGGCCGCGGCGAAGGCGCCCTCCGCTTCCGTCCACGACCGCGCGCCGTCGCGGCGCACGCGGATGAAGCCTGCCAGCGCGCCCTGGCTCCACACGCCCGCGTCCAGCGCCAGCTCGCCGCCTTCCGTGCCGGGGAGCACGGCCACCGACCAGCGTGCGGCGGCGAGTGCGCCGGGGCCGGGCCACACGGCGGCGGCATCCACGGTTCCACCGATCGCCGACTCATCTCCGGCGGAGGGCGCCCGGCCGTGGCAGACGAGCGCCTGGCCGTCGGGCGAGAGCATCCACAGCGCGGCTTCGCGGGCGCCGAGCGCGCGGGCAGCCGCGGCGAGCGCGTCGCGGGCCGTGTCGGCGAAGCGGGTGACGGGCGCGCGCGCGAGGCCGAGCAGAACGGCGTCGAGCGGCGGCGCGGCGCCCGTGGGCGCGGCGGACGAGGTGACCTGCATCGTGCGCGGGGAGAACGCTGGGAAACGCGGACCGAATGGGGAGGTGGGCGCGGACGTGGCGCCAGGGGAGAAAAGTAGGCACAAACCGCCGGATCTACAAGGGCGGATTGTACTTCGGTAAAACCGCGCCGGGTCGTGAATGAATCCGGCTCGCGTGCCCGGCCCGTACCCTGTGTCACAAGCAGTCATCCAGCGACCAAATGACCAGGGATACGGACATGAACAAGACGATCACAGTGGTGCTCGCGGCGGCAGTTCTCCAGGGGTGTGCCTCGGGAGGTACGGGCGAGATAGGGATGAACGCGCAGGGCGGCGCCATGGGGAGCCAGGCGTCGGTGATGGTGGGCGGCGCGGCGATGCTGCCGACGCGCAACATCGTGGAGAACGCGGTGAACTCCGCCGATCACACCACGCTCGTGGCGGCGGTGAAGGCCGCTGGGCTGGTGGAAACCCTCGCGTCCGCGGGCCCCTTCACCGTGTTCGCGCCGGTGAACGCCGCGTTCGACGCCCTGCCCGCGGGCACGGTCGCCACCCTGCTGCGCCCCGAGAACAAGGCCGCGCTCACGGGCGTGCTGACCTATCACGTGGTTCCGGGCCGCCACACCGCCGCCGACCTGATGCGCATGATCCAGGCGGGCGGCGGTCGCGCCACCCTGAACACCGCCGCCGGCGGAACGCTGACGGCGTCGATGAGCGGAAGCAACGTGGTCGTCCGCGACGCGGGCGGAAACGCGGCGACCGTCACCATCGCCAACGTGATGCAGTCCAACGGCGTGATCCACGTGGTGGACCGGGTGCTCCTGCCGCGCTAAGGCTGGGTATTGGCGGGGAGCTCTCCGGTGATGCCGGCGGGCTCCGCGGCCCTTGCGGGGTTGGGTGCGTATCGACGTGCGCCGGCGCATGCCTCGGCTGCCCTCTCCCCCGGCCCCTCTCCCGCAAGCGGGAGAGGGGAGAATTCGAACGCACTCCGGCAGGTTTGATGTGCGTGCAGGTGAAGCCCCGAACGGGACGCGTCAGCGGCCCGTGTCGGGGCTTTTCGCTTTTCAAGCCGCGGGTTCTCGGGGCGCGCCCCCCATCAGGCTCCAGCTGCTTCGGGCGAATGAATTCGCTGCAACGACCACACGAAGTCCGCCTTCGCGGACTGGCCTGTTCTCGTGTGGGGCAGGGTGTGTGGCGCGCCCCGGAATGTGCGGCGGATCCCTCAGTCGCTGCGGAGTACGGTTGATGGGCAGGTTCTATGGGGTCGCTCCATCGGGATGACAGGCGCGCTCCGGGACGCCATGAGGAAACCGGCCCTCAGGGCAT
Organism: Longimicrobium sp.; assembly: GCF_036388275.1. Classification (NCBI taxonomy): domain Bacteria; kingdom Pseudomonadati; phylum Gemmatimonadota; class Longimicrobiia; order Longimicrobiales; family Longimicrobiaceae; genus Longimicrobium; species Longimicrobium sp. The sequence goes on along the minus strand of NZ_DASVSF010000011.1, from coordinate 73,197 downwards.
GTGGAAGCCTCACGCCTCCAAGCCTCGGCGCGTCCTGGTTTGTCATCCTGAAGGAGCAACCCGCCGCACCGGCCCGGTCAGCGCAGCCAGGCGCGACTGACGGATCCAGCCTGAACCACGAACTCGCCTGGGCGCGGCAGCGACACGAAAGCCCGGACCTCGGCCCGGCTCAAGCGACGGTGGGATCCGCCACACATTGAGGGCGCGCCAAACACTCTGCGCCACACGAGAACAGGCCAGTCCGCGAAGGCGGACTTCGTGTATTTGTTGCAGCGAATTCAAATTCATTCGCCCGTGCCGGGGCCACGGCCGTCATCCAGGGCTGCGGAGTGGGTCGATGGGCAGGTTGTTTGGGGTCGCTCCATAGGGGATGACAGGCGTGCTTCGGCTGGTGCGGCGTGCGGGTGGGTGAGGCCTAGGGCAATCGACCCACGCGCCGTTTCGCGTTCCACCGCAACTTGTGCGTGTCCGGCGAAAGGCCGGGAGATCCATCCACGTCACGACACGAGGCGAAACAGCCATGCGTTCATATCTTCGCGCCGCCGCATTGACCCTGGCCGCCATCGGCGCGCTGGCCGACGTGCCCGCCCAGGCGCAGCTCGGCGGCATGATCCGCCGGGGAGCCGGCCGCGTAGTGGGCTCCGCGGCGGCCGGTGCCGCCACCCAGGCCGCCACGCCGGCCGCAACCCCGGCGCCGGCCACCCGGGCGCCCACGTTCGACGAGCATACCCTGGAAGTGACCGCGCCCGTGCTGGAGCGCTTCATCGCCTCCCTGAACGCCGAATCCACGGAGCGCACCCGCGTAGCCGGCGAGCGCTCCCGGGCCGGCGAGCTGCGCGCCCAGGTGGAACGCTACGAGCGCTGCCAGCAGCGCGAGAACGAAGCACGCGACGCCCGGGGCGCCGACCTGGCCGCCAACGCCGGCCCCGAGCTGGCCATGCGCCTCTCGCAGGCCATGATGCGCGGCGACACGGTTACCTACTACCGGCTGATGGACTCGGTGATGACCGTGCAGCGCGGCGGCCCGTCGCAATGCGGCGAGCGGCCGGCGCAGGCCTACGAAACGCTGCGCCGCCTGGACAACTCGGACCATATCGCGGGCATCGCCGCCGACGCGGGCAGCTTTACCATCCGCCAGCTCGCCGTGCTGCGCGAGCGCATTGCCCCCTGGGTGCTCTCCGGCGGGCGCCAGGGCAACTTCACCACCTCCGAAGGCGAGGTGCTGGCACGCCGGGCGGACGAGCTGCGCCGGTATGCGGAACAGCTTCAATCGTAGCCTGATTGCGGGCGCGGCGGTGGCCATGGCGGCCGCCGCCGCGCCCGCGGGGGCGCAGGGCCTCTCCATTGGCACTGAGGCGGGATGGCGGGGTTTCTGGCGCGGCGACACGGCCCCGGCGCGCTGGACCGGCCCGCTCCCCTCCGTCACTCGCGAGGTCCGCTGGCGCACGGTGCGGCCCGGGGTGGAGACCGGGGAGATCCGCGTGGCGGGCAGCGGCGAAGCGTGGCGGGTGCGCGTGGTGCTGGTTCGCATCGACCCGCGGCTTCATCGGCTGGCGCTGGACGAGGCGCGGGTGGCGGACGGGATGGCGGGCGCGTGGACGGTGGACAGCGCCGGGTCCGGCGCGGTGGTGGCCTTCAACGCTGGACAGTTCAGTGGCGGAACGCCGTGGGGATGGACGGTGCGCGACGGCCGCGAGGTGCGCGCCCCCGGCACCGGCCCGCTTTCCATGGCCGTGGTGGCCGACGCGGCGGGGCGAATCCGCTTCGTCGGCGCCGACAGCATCGGCGCGGCGCGGCGCGCGGGCGGGGTGGCGTGGGCCATCCAGTCGTATCCCGCGCTCCTGGTGAACGAGGGCCAGGTGCCCTCCGCGCTTCGCCCCGGCGCGCGGGATATCGACCTGGGGCACCGCGACGGACGGCTTGCCATCGGCGAGCTGCGCGACGGGCGGGTGCTGGTGGCGCTGACGCGCTTCGACGGCCTGGGCGGCGCCCTGTCTACCGCGCCGCTGGGATTTACCGTCCCCGAGATGGCGGGATTGATGGGCGCGCTGGGATGCCGCCGCGCGGTGCTGCTGGACGGCGGCATCAGCGCCCAGCTGCTGGTTCGGCCGGCGCGGGGGCGGGCGTTGCGGTACCCTGGCTGGCGGCGCGTTCCGCTCGGCATCCTGGTGGCGCCTCGGACCGCGCCGCCAGCGCGGTAGACGGCGGCACGTCGCGCTCCATCGAAAAACGAGAATCGGCCGCCCGGCGGAGTGCCGGGCGGCCGATCGTCATGCTGCCGAGGGTGCTTACTGAGCGGCTGGCGTCACGCCGAAGCCGCGCACCATCACGTCGATGTTGTGGTTCAGCCGCAGGCCGGCGACGCCGGCGGTGTTCAGCTGCGGGCCGAGGGTGCCGACCACCTGGCCGTTGATCAGGAACCGCGTCCCGAAGCTCCCCGTCTCCACAGCCAGCGCGTTGGTGGCGCGGCCCTGTGCGTCGGGGCGGGCGACCGCGGCGTGCTCCGTCCAGTCGGTCAGGGTGTGCACCTCGGTGCCGGCGCGGTGCTTGATGGTGAACTTGCCGTCCTGGCGCACCAGGAAGTAGGCGTAGTCCAGGTTGTCGGCCGCCAGGTTGCGCCCGCCGATCATCAGCCCGTAGCCCTCGGGATGCGCCGACAGCTTGTTCTGCGTGAAGCTGGCCGCCATGCGGTACGCGCCGCTGGGCGAGTTCGCGGGGTTGTAGAAGATGCCCGCCGGCCCGAGCTCCGCGTGCAGCCCACCGTCCATCTCCATGAACATCACCTGCGCCGCGTCGGCGTTGGCGCGGTCCAGGCGCACCGTCCAGCCCTGCGGTATCGCGTGCGAGTGCCCGCCGCCGTGGGCATGCCCGGCGCCATGGGCGTGTCCGGCACCGTGCCCCTGCGCTTGGCCCGCTGCGGGCTGCGCAGGCTGGGCGGGCTGGGCAGGCTGGGCGCCGCCGTGCTGGTGCTGGGCGCAGGCGGGCACGGCCGCCAGCAGGGCAAAGCTTACGAGAATTGTGCGCATGCGCTTCTCCGGGTCTGAATCGCGAGGAGAGGGGTCCGGCAGGAACCGAATGATATACGCAGATGCGTGAAAGAGCGAGAGTGCCGAAGTTAGCACGCGGTTAGAGCGGCAGCGGAAAGAGCAGCATGAAGCCGTTGATCATCAGGAGGGTGCCCAGCACGCCCAAGCCGATGGCGATGCCCAGGACGGGGCGCGAGACGGCCAGGATGGCGACCGATCCCAGCACCAGCGCCAGCTGGAACGCGACCTCGGAGAAGTCGAAGTTGGCGTCCTGCGCGCTCGCCCGCTCGCGCAGCCGCTCGTAGCTGCGGGCCTGCGCGGAAAGCTGCTTCTTTCCCTCGCCGCGAAGCGTGTCCTGAGGTGCCGCGGGATCGGGCTCGTCGTCGTAGCGCGCGATCGTCTCCTTGTACTTCGTCACCTGCGATTCCAGCGCGCTCCGTTCGGCGGCGTCCAGGGACGGGTCTGCCAGGCGGGCGGTGAGCTGATCGGCGGTGAGCCTGTACTGCGTCTGGCGGACGTTCTTGGCCTGAAAGAAGGCCCAGGTGTCGCTCGCCTTGATGTTGCTGTGGATCATGTCTTCTGCCACGTTCCCGCCCCCCAGGCTGCCGATGGCCAGCAGCATGGCCATGAAGGCGATGACGAGCGCGGCGCGGGAGCGGAACTTCTCGTCGTGCTCGGCTTCCTCGCGGTCTTCGCGGAGTTCGCTGATCAGCTCGGAGGCGTCCTTTGCGTCCATCGGGCGGCTGGTGCGGGAGTGGGGGGGCTGGGCGGCAGCAGGAGCAGACTTCCCGATATTGAAACGGATGGATACGGGTCCGCAAGTCTCTCGTGCGCTCCGGGACATTTCCAAGGCCCGAGGCTGCGAGGGCGAATGAATTCGCTGCAACAACCACACGAAGTCCACCTTCGTGGACTGGCGGCTTTTGTGAATTCCTGGGGCGGTGTGGCGCGCCCGGTCCGCCGTGCACGCCGCACCCGTCGAAGCGCGAGCGAATTCTCCCCTCTCCCGCTTGCGGGAGAGGGGCCGGGGGAGAGGGCAGCCGAGGCATGCGCCGGCCCAAATTGAAACGCACCCAACCCCCCAGGCCCATCCAAGGCATGCGCCCGCAGCGGGGAACCCGCACTCCCCCTCAGTGCCCCAGCCTCCGATCCCAACCCAGCGCGTTGTACCGCCGCAGGATCTCCATCACCCGGTCCAGCGGCAGCGCCTCCACGGTGGCTCCGCTCCCGGTCGTGGTCTCGGCGGCGAAGAGGGAGTTGATGATGGCCTCTTCCGTGGCTTCGGCGACGGCCTGGAAGAGCGGTGACATCGCGTCGTTCGGCAGATCCGCCATCGGTGCCGGCGCGCGCGCCCCGAACTGCCGGCGCACCTCGGCCGCGGTGGAGAACGCGATCCCGTAGTCGCCCGAGCCGTTGGTCATCGACGCGCCGGTCCGCCCCAGCCCCACGATGGCGCGCGACGCCAGCCGCTCCAGGCTGCGCGCGCTCAGCGGCGCGTCCGTCGCCACCACGATCATGATGCTTCCGTCCCCGCGGTCCTGCGGCCCCCGCGCGTCGGCGCCCAGCTCTCGCTGAAAGGCGTATCGCCCCAGCTCGCGTCCCACCGGCGCGCCATTGATCGACAGCACGCCGCCGAAGTTGCTCTGCACCAGCACGCCCACGGTGTATCCACCGAGGGTCGACGGCAGCGCGCGAGAGCTGGTGCCGATGCCGCCCTTCCACCCGAACGCCACCGTTCCCGTCCCCGCGCCTACCGCCCCCTCGCGCACCCGGCCGTCCGAGGCCGTCTCCAGCGCGCGGACCACGTGCTCCGCGTGGACGGGACGGCTGCGGATGTCGTTCAGCATCCCGTCGTTCGTCTCGCCCACGACGGGGTTGATGGAGCGCACCTCCGCCATCCCCGGCTGCCGCAGCATCCACCCCGCCATCGCGTCCGCGGCGTTCCACACGCACAGGGTGCAGGTGAGCAGGATGGGCGTTTCCATCTCCCCCAACTCGCGCACCTGCGTCACGCCCAGCAGCTTGCCGAAACCGTTGCCTACGTGGATGGCGGCGGGCACCCGCTCGCGGAACAGGTTGCCCCCGTGCGGCAGGATGGCGGTAACGCCGGTGCGGACGGAGTCGCCTTCCACCACCGTCACTTGGCCCACGCGCACGCCGGCCACGTCGGTGATGGCGTTCAGCGGGCCCGGCGGCAGGATGCCGATGGCCACGCCCGCGTCGCGCGCCCGGGGCCGCGGGGCGGGGGACTGGCCCACGGCGTCCGCGGCGGTGACGACGGCCGCGAGCAGCGGAACGGCGAGGCGGAGCGCGAGAAGCATCATCTGCGAGATGGGGCAGGGCGGAAACGGGCGAACGGCGGCCGGAGCGGAAGATCATCCGCCCCGGCCGTCGCTGCAAGCATGGCCGCGATCAAGTCTGCTACGGTTGGATGCTGACCGGTTCGCCGGTGGCCGTGCGGACGTCCACCACCTCGCCGCCCGTTTCCACCAGACCGATCACCACCGGCTTCAGGCCACGAGGCCGGACCACCATCCCAGGCATGCGCATCGTCCAGCGGCTCACGATCCACCCCCCGCCGGCCACCTGGGCGAACTCGATGCGCCCGCCCAGCGGGGCCCCCGTGCGTTCGTACGGCAGGTTGACATAGGTGTACTCCACGAAGCGCAGGTGCCCCGTCTTCCCATCGAGCCAGAGCGTCCCGCGCACTTCCGGGAGGCGGCGGGTTCGCAGGGGGGCGAAGTCCAGCCCCACCAGGCCCGCGTTCTCTCGCCGGCCCTCGCGAAAGCTGAAGCAGTGATGGTCCAGAAACGCATCCGAAAGCAGGGTCGGCGCGTCGGGCGCGTGGAAGGCGAGGGAGTCACCCTCCGGCTCCACGTAGCCGTACGCAACGAGACGATCCTGCGGCGGCGAGCGGAAGGACTGCCCGCTGAAGTCCGTTCCCACGGCCGACGAGGAGTCCTGCACCGTGAGCCGCCGAGCGCTGAATACGCGGCGGAACCGGCGCAGGCGGTATTGGTACGCCTGCCGCCGCGCCGCGACCTCGGCGGCCTCCAGCGCCTTGCGCGCCTCGTCCCACACGATGGCTGCCTGGACTCCGTTCGACGGGCGCACCGTGCACCGGCGACGGACGCCGCGCGCCACGACCGCGTCCAGTGTGACGACCGACGGCACGATGGAGAGCGGCTGCGTCGCCTGCTCCCCCGCGCTCAGCGCGAGCACGGGCGACGACGCGGTGGAGTATCCCACCCGCTCCGCCCGCACCCGGAACGCGCCCGCCGACGATGCGCGAACCGTGTACCGCCCCTGCGCGTCGCTGACCGTGGCGTCGTGGCGCCCGCCAGCCGTGTCCAGCAGCACCACGACGGCCCCGGGGACGGCCGCGCCCGTCCAGCGGTCCACGACGGTGCCTGCGACGGCCTGGGCGGCTGACGAGGCCGGCGCCCCCGCCAGGGCCAGGGCGAGCAGCAGAACGCCGTGGAATCGCGGCATCGGTGTAACGAGCGAGGAGGTAGATGTTGACGTGCCGCCGGACCCGGCACGGCAGAACTGTGCCCGTCCAGTCTGCCGAATTGGCCGACACTGCTGGTCCGCCGGATGCAGTCGCGCGCGGCGGGCCGGGGGAGCCCGGCCGACGTCCACCGAACCCCTTCGACTACAGGAGGAGCCCGTGAAATCGCTTGTGTTGTCGATGATTCTGCTCGCTGCCTCCGCCGCGGCCTGCGCGCCGTCCGCTCCCGCGGTGGCGCCCGCCCCCGAGCCCGCGCCCCGCGCCGCGCCCGCGCGTGCCGACGTGCCGCCCGTGCTGGCGCTGTTGAGCGAGCGCGAGCGCCTGTCGCTTTCGGCCGCGCAGGTGGCTGCGCTGGATTCCATCGCCCGCGACTGGGACGTGATGAACGACAAGCTGCACCGGCGCGCGGGCGTCGCCAGGGGAAACCGCCCCCCGGCGTTCGCGCTGGCGCTGCGCCCCGGGGCCAAGCCCGCGCTGTCGGCCATCGCCGAGAACAACCGTCGCGCCGCCGAAGCGGTTCGGCAGGTGCTGACCCCCGAGCAGCGCCAGTCCGTCTGTGCGCTCTCGTCGGCCCCCCGTACGATCGTGCTGGAACGGGAGGGTGGCAAGGCCGCGCGGCTGACGCGCGCGCTGGGCCTGCGCACAGACGGCGGCATGCGCGGATGGACCGCATCCGCCGCCCGCGCGCGGACGACCCCTCCCTGGCCGTGGTGCCAGCCCGCCGCCTCGGACCTGGCCCAGTCGCGCCGCTGATTCGCCGCGATCGAACGGGCGGGACGACATCGATTTCAACCGGGGTGTCGGAGGGGCGCAGCCGGATCACGGGCTGCGCCTCTCTCGTGTGCGCCCATCCCGGCCCCAAAGAGCACATTGAGCCCTTGCATCGTCGCGTTTGCAGCGTGCCGAGCGAGGAAACGGCATTCAGGTCCATGCCTCTGTCCGTGCACCATCTGTCACGCCGTTCCGGTATTTCGAAGCAGCGTCGCCGCATTCCCGGGCTCCGCGGCACCTCCTCTCCCCACCCAGAAACGCACATTGAACCCTCTTGCGAAATTTAATATCAGACACTAAAGATAAAGATACCGTCTCTTCTCTCTTCCATCACACACAAGGAAGGCAGGCATGAGGCCCCCGATCCATTCTCTCCCCGCCGTGCTCCTGGCGGGCGTGCTGGCCGCCGGGTGCAGCGATGCGCCCACCACTCCGCAGGCGAACAGCGGAGCCGCTGCGCCACTGCTGGCGGCGGCTCCCGGCCAGGGTATCCGCGACCGCTACATCGTCGTGTTCCGCGACGGGACGCCCGACGCGCCGGAGCTGGCCCGGCAGCTGGTGGCCGCTCACGGTGGTGCGCTGCACTACACCTACACGAGCGCCCTCCGCGGCTTCGCGGTTCCGGCGTGCGCATCTACGTGCTGGACACCGGGATCCGCTTCGACCACGTGGACTTCGGCGGCCGTGCGTCGGGCGGGTACGATGCGTTCGGGGGCAGCGCGGCGGACTGCCACGGACACGGCACGCACGTCGCCGGCACCGCGGCCGGAAGCACCTACGGCGTGGCCAAGAGCGCCAGCGTAGTCTCCGTGCGCGTGCTGGACTGCAACGGCTCCGGCACGTGGAGCGGCGTCATCGCGGGGGTGGACTGGGTGACGGCGAACCACGTGAAGCCGGCAGTGGCCAACATGTCGCTGGGCGGGGGCGGCAACACCGCGCTCGACGCCGCCATGGACAACTCCATCAACGCGGGGGTGACGTATGCCGTCGCGGCGGCGAACGATTGGGGAGATGCCTGCTACTACTCGCCCGCGCGCGTTGCCGCGGCGCTGACGGTCGCCGCCTCCACGCAGTTGGACGAGCGGTCGTGGTTTTCCAACTACGGACGTTGCGTAGACCTGTACGCACCGGGGTCGAACATCCTTTCGGCCTGGCACACCGGCAGCACGGCGACGAACACCCTCAACGGTACCTCCATGGCGTCGCCGCACGTGGCGGGCGTGGCCGCGCTGTACCTGGAGACCAATCCCACCGCCGCGCCCGCCACAGTGGTGGCGACGATCGTGAACTCCGCGTCCACCAGCGGGCTGACGGGCGCCGGTTTGGGCGCGCCCAACAACCGCCTGGTGAATTCGACCCTGACGGGGTACTCGCCGCAGTCGTGGCCCCCGCCGCCGTCCACGCCAGTCAGCGCTGACATCGACTGCTACCCCTCGGGCTTCTGGGGCTACATGGATTGCTACGCGTATCCGGGAGGCGGAACGGGCAGCGGGTACGAGTTCACCTGGATCAACGGGTCTGGATGGGGGGATTACGCCATGGTGCAATGCCCCTACTCCCCCTGGGGCGGCGGCGCCTGGGTCGATGTGTACGTCACCGTGCTGGACAGCGGCGGCTCGGGGACGACCAAGTGGGAAGCGGTCCAGTGCAACTCCGGCTGGGGCTGATCAGCCCGGCGAGTGTACCGGCGGCTTGCGAGCGCCGGAGGTGAGATGGCGGGCGGAACGTGGGCGCCACGGCCTAACCAGGCTCGCTCCGGCAATCGTTGAGAGCCCATCGTCGACCGACGCGGACAAAACGGGTGGGGCCGGGATCTGCCGGCCCCGCCCGCCTGGTTTCTGCGCTCACCCGTGCGAGCGGCGCGTGCAGGTGGTAGATTGCCGCCCTTTCCGGGATCCTTACCACGAGAGAGCACGGGCGGCACGCGATGTCGATGCGGGAAAAGCTGGAGCACCTCGATGAGCTGCGCAGGCAGGCGGAGCTGGGCGGCGGGGAAAAGCGGATCAAGGCGCAGCACGAGCGCGGCAAGCTCACCGCGCGCGAGCGGCTGGACGTGCTGCTGGACGAGGGCAGCTTCGTGGAGCTGGACCGCTTCGTGGTGCACCGCGCCACCGGCTTCGGGCTGGAGAACGAGCGCTACCTGGGCGACGGCGTGGTCACCGGCTACGGCACGGTGCACGGCCGCCTGGTCTACGTGTTCTCGCAGGACTTCACGATCTTCGGCGGCTCGCTGAGCGAGGCCCACGCGGAAAAGATCGTCAAGATCATGGACCTGGCGCTCAAGAATGGCGCGCCGGTCATCGGCTTGAACGACTCCGGCGGCGCGCGAATCCAGGAAGGCGTCGTGTCGCTGGGCGGCTACGCCGACATCTTCCTGCGCAACACCCTGGCGTCGGGCGTCATCCCGCAGATTTCGGCCATCCTGGGCCCCTGCGCCGGCGGCGCGGTGTACAGCCCGGCGATCACCGACTTCATCTACATGGTGCAGGGCTCCAGCTACATGTTCGTCACCGGGCCCAACGTGGTGAAGACGGTGACGCACGAAGACGTGACGATGGAGGAGCTGGGTGGCGCGGCCACGCACGCGGCCAAGTCGGGCGTGGCGCACTTCGCCGTGAAGAGCGAAGTGGAATGCCTCCACAAGATTCGCCACCTTTTCGAGTTCATCCCGCGCAACAACGCCGAGGACGCGCCGCGGCGGGCCACGGACGACCCGTTCGACCGGGCCGACGAGGAGCTGCTGGACATCGTTCCCGACCATCCCAACAAGCCGTACGACATGCACGACGTCATCCGCCGCGTGGTGGACGACGGCGAGTTCTACGAGGTGCACGCCGACTACGCGGGCAACATCCTGGTGGGCTTCGCGCACGTGGGCGGCCACTCGGTGGGCATCGTGGCTAATCAGCCCGCGGTGCTGGCCGGAGTGCTGGACATCGACGCGTCGGTGAAGGCGGCGCGCTTCGTCCGCTTCTGCGACTGCTTCAACATCCCCCTGCTGACTTTTGAGGACGTGCCCGGGTTCCTGCCTGGCGTCACGCAGGAGCACGGCGGCATCATCCGGCACGGGGCCAAGCTGCTGTTCGCGTTCTGCGAGGCCACGGTTCCCAAGGTCACCATCATCACGCGCAAGGCGTACGGCGGGGCGTACGACGTGATGAGCAGCAAGCACATCCGCGGCGACATCAACTACGCCTGGCCCACGGCCGAGATCGCGGTGATGGGGGCCAAGGGCGCGGTGGAGATCCTGTACCGCCGCGAGATCGCCTCGGCCGACGACCCGGCGCAGGCGGCCGAGGCCAAGCAGGCGGACTACGCCGAGCGCTTCGCCAACCCGTTCGCCGCCGCCGCCCGCGGCTACGTGGACGACGTGATCGATCCGCGCGAAACGCGAGCGCGGGTGATCAGCGCGCTCGACATGCTGCAGAACAAGCGCGACAGCAACCCGCCCAAGAAGCACGCGAACATCCCGCTCTGACGATGGCTACACTGTAAACCTTGACGGTGGGAGCGGCGCGCGGTAGCTTGTACTCGCACGCTGTGGACGGCTGAGCATGCACGACGGCGGCGCTCCCACACAGGGGACGCCGCCGTCTCGTTCTACGTAACCGGATGCAAACAGAGCCCCTGAAGCACGCGTTTTGGGCGATCGTTACGGACTGCTTGCAGGCATTCCATGATTTTGAGCGGGATGAGGCCGTGCTCAGGGTTGCGGGATACCGCGAGAGCATCGAGAACCCGCCGCTGGAGCAGTTGCCTCCGGCAGGATACGACGCTGACCTGATCTTCCACGAGGAACCGTTCTACCTCGCCAGCGATCTTGCCGGGGAGGAACTGAACTCGCCGAGTACCGGATCGAGTACGAGCGAATTGTCGCTGCTCGGTACGGACCGGCGGAAGTGTCAGCACGGGTGCTGGGAACACTGTGAGCAGCGGCCAGTAGCTTGACTCGGACGCTGTGGACGAAAGGCGGAGATGAACGAGCGGAGCGTATCTCGGGATGGGAAGACTGGCCGGGCAGTCGTTGCTGGCACGGACGCGCCCGCGGATGACGGCATGGAATCGATCGTGTTCGGTGAGTGCCTAGGCCGCGTCGACTGGGCCGATTACGATGAGGGCCGCCATCGAACCGAACTGATCGATGGTTTGCTCGCGGCGGAAGCCGAGTTGGATACGGGCTTGGGCCGGCTCCACGAGGACGTCTTTGGCGAACTTCTGCAGCAGTATGGAGGACGGGCGGATATCGCGGACACCGCGATGATCGTCTCAAATCCCGATGTGATGTTCGGAAAACCGGTCATCGCGGGCACGCGCATCACGGTTGAGCACATCCTGGAGGAACTCCGGGCGGGCAGCACAATCGAAGAACTGATTGAAGGGCACCCGCGGCTCACCCGTGCGGGTATAGCCGCGGCCCTGGAGTTCGATCGCGCGGGTGGGTACCCGCCTCAGCCGTAGCGCGTCTCTACGCTGACCGTGCCGAACATGCCCGAGCCGGGCTCGCGCTTCTTGAGGTGCGTCAGGACCAGGGCGCCGAACCCCACGAGGATCAGCAGGATGAAGATTGCCCCCCAGAAGCGCTTCGTGGGCGACATCGGGTCTCTGGGCGAGGGACGGGCGGATCCGGCCATGGTCCTGAGTCTGTGACGAGGAAAATTCCGTTCGTGTCCGCACCCCATCCGCAACCGGCGTGCTCACCCGTGAGCACGCCGGTTCTGTTCAGGGCCGCACCAGCGGCTCCAGCTTCGCCCGCAGGTCGTCGGGGATGTAGACGCTAGTGCGCGTGTGGGTGTCGTACATCACCGACGTGATCATGGCGTCCGCCACGCGCTCGTCGCGGTGGTTGACGATCTCCTGGCCCACGCGAAAGCTGCTGCGGCCCATCTCCGCCAGCCAGCTTCGGATGCGCAGCTTGTCGCCCAGCCGGGCCTCGCGCCGATAGTTGACGTTGGTGTTCACCAGCACGGTGCTCAGCCGCGACGACCCGAAGAAATCCAGGGGAATCCCGTTCTCCTTCACCCACTCGAAGCGGCCCCACTCCAGGTATTCCAGGTACTTGGCGTTGTTCACGTGCCCCAGCGCGTCCAGCTCGGTGGAGCGCACCTCGATCTCCAGCGTCGAAATCACGGGTCTTCCCTCTCGTTCAGCGGCGGCTGGTGGCGGCGATCACCCGCTGCACCAAGCCGTCCACGGCGTTGTTGGCGATCCACCGGGCGACCACGACCAGGTCGTTGTCGGGATCGACGTAGATGACGTTCGTTCCGTTGCCCACGTGCGCGAACGCGGTGGCGGGCGCGCTGGGAAGATACTTGCGGTCGGTGTTCACGAACCAGTTCATGAAGCCGTACGTGGGCTGTGCGGGCGTGGGCGTCGTCGCCATCCTCACCCACTCTTCCGACAGGATCCGCCGGTCGCCCCACCGGCCGCGGCGCAGCGTCAGGTAGCCGAAGCGGGCCATGTCGCGGGCGTCGATGAACATCCCGCCTCCCCAGTGCCCGCCCCCGCTGACGGACTGCACGGCCTGCCCGTCCATCAGCACCCACGAGTTGTCGTAGCCCGTCCACCGCCAGGTGCTGGACGCGCCGATGGGGTCCATCACCTGCTCGCGCAGCACCTGCGGCAACGGGCGGCGCCACACGTTGAGGGCGGCGAGCGCCAGCAGGTTCACGCGCACGTCGTTGTACTCGTACGCCGCGCCGGGCTCGTTCCGGGGCCGGGTCAGCCACTCCTGCGGGTTCTGCAGCGGGCGGTCGGCCCAATCGGGCTTGCCCCACAGCGTGCCCTCCCAGTCGCTCACCTGGCGCAGCAGGTGGTCCCAGGTGATGCGCCGCTCGCGCTCGGTGTCGAACAGCCGCATCGCCCGGCCCTCGCCCAGGCCGCCGGCGTGGCGGTTGCCGCCCTCGGGCGGGATGACGAACACGGGCGCCATGTACGGGTCCACGGGATCGTTCACCGAGCGGATCATCCCGCGGTCCACCGCTAGGCCGACGACGGTGGAGACGAAGCTCTTGGTGACGCTGAACGTCATGTCCACGCGCCGGGGATCGCCCCACTCGGCGACGATGTAGCCGTTCTTGATGATGATGCCCGTCGGGTCGCCGCGGTCGGCGAACGGGCCCACGGGCTCACCGAACGGCTCGCGCCCGAACGTCTGGTGGTGCGCCAGTTCCAGATCGCGCGGCGCGGTGCTCTCGTTGGCCCGCGCGAACGCCACGGCCGAGTCGAGGAGCGCCGCGTCCATCCCCACCTGCTGAGGCGTGCGCCGCTGCCAGTCGTCGCCCGGGCCGGGGTAGTACACGGCGCCGCGCTGCGCCTGCGCGGAGGACGCGATGAGGAGCGCGATGGCGATGCAGTTGATCTTCGTACGCAGCACGGCTGGTTCCTGCTCGGGATTTAGCTGCAACACGTTTCGCTTCTTCCTATACACGCGCGTCCCCGGCAAGGGCAAGTAGCCGCGAGGTGCTTTACGTTCGGACAGGAGGGTTTTACTTTCAGGTAAAGCGTCTTCGTGGAGGGAACATGCGCGAGTCCAAGCTGAGCAGCAAATCGCAGATCGTCGTCCCGGCATCCGTGCGGAAGGATATGGGCCTCGAACCCGGCGACCGAGTGCGGTTCGAGCCGCATCTCGACGGGTCGTACCTTCTTCGTAAAGCCCAGGATACCTCGTGGGTCGACCAGCTCGTGGCGGTCGGTGGCAATGAGCTGCGTGGCTATGCGGAGCAACTCCTGCGTGATCGGGAGGAGGGGGATCGTTGAAGCTGGAGGATATCCCCACCGGCGCGGTCGTCCTGATCGACTCACCGGCCTTCATCTACCTGATCGACAAAGATCCGGCGTACTTCCCCGCGGCCCGGAGTCTCTTCGATCGGGCTAAAACGGGCGAGATCACGCCCATCGCGTCAACGCTGGTGCTCGCGGAACTCCTCGTGCCGTACTACAAGAGCGGGGACACAGCAAAGGCGAATGTGATTTCGGCAACGCTCCAGAGCCAGCGGGACCTTGAGTTCGTGCCGGTCTCACCTCGTATCGCGGAACGAGCGGCCCGCTTGCGGGGGCTGTACGGATTGCACACTCCCGATGCGGTGCACGCTGCCACCGCCTTGCACGCGCGCGCCGGCTGGCTTGTTACGAATGACCGGAAGCTTCGGCGCGTGGCAGCGGAGGGGATACAGATCCGGCTGTTCGATGACTAATAGATAAGGGTGGTCGCTCACCGCTCGGCCAGCATGCGATGGATGCTTCGGAGCTTCAGCTTTCGCGCCCGACCCGCGATACATAGAATTGAGCGGAGCAAGGCAGCGTAAGAAATCAAATGAATCGAGTCAGTGGTGCTTATGTTCCAGACAGCCGAACGCCTTGATTTGCTCGATTGGATTAATCTTGGTGGTACTTTGGCCACTGTTGTCGGCCTGATCCTCACGTTGAAAGTACTGAGGGATGCGCGACGCCTTCAATCTCACTACATCTTCCTCGGCCGGGTTCCCGAACTACTCAAAACCGTAGCCGCGCACGCATCCCGGATCAGCGCGTTGCTTGGAGACTTGCCGACGTCAGGGGATGAGATCGCCAACGAGTTGACACAATGCCAAGCGAACCTCAAGAGCTTGCGCGATAAGCTTCCTGTGTCGCAACAGGCCTCAGTGGACGAGGTAAGCGTACTCATAGGGGCAACTTTGGAACGAACGCCATGGAGCGGGAAGGGGTGTGGCTCGTCTATACTCGCCTCTCCGCACTCGGCGTGGAGATCCGTAACATCTTGGCTGATAGAAGCTGGGAGGCCTGATATGCCAATCGTTGATCCCAAGGTTAACGAAGTCGTCTTGAAGCTGAACAAGCTGACACAAGACGGGCGTCTAGACTGGAGGCGAATAGAGCCTCTAACCGCTCTTGGGGGTGTACAGGAGCGGTTCAAGACAACGTACACTGACAAAAGCTTTGTGCTCATCGGTCCGGAGCCACTGATTGTGGCGTTTGTGAAACCGGGAGGATCGGGCAACACACGTCTTGAGATTGTCGATACGGGTGAACGTACCCTGTATAGTTTTCCGAAGATGCCAAGCATCGATGATTTGTTTGCGGCTGTCAAACAGCGGGTCGAGAAGCGCAAGGTCGACTCACTGCTAGATGAGTTCCTAAATCTTCCGATGTGATCCGACACGGAGATCTCCTCCGACACTCCGGCTCGCCAACTTGGCGGGCCGGTTGTAGTTTGGTGGCCTTCCGCCGGGAACGAGCCGGCGCGGCGATTTGGACGTGTACGCCTGAGGCAGCGTGTTCAAGAAGATCCTGGTAGCCAACCGCGGAGAGATCGCGCTCCGCGTCATCCGCGCGGCGCACGAGCTGGGGGTGCAGGCCGTTGCCGTGTACTCCGAGGCCGACCGCCTGGCGCCCCACGTGCTGGCCGCCGACGAGGCGTACCTGATCGGCCCGGCGCCCAGCGCGCAGAGCTATCTGAAGGTCGACGTGCTCATCGACGTCGCCAAGCGCTCCGGCGCCGAGGCCATCCACCCCGGCTACGGCTTCCTTTCCGAGCGCGCCCACTTCATCCAGGCCGTGCGCGACGCGGGGCTCGTCTTCATCGGCCCGTCGCCCGAGGCGGTGACGGAGATGGGCGACAAGACGGCGGCGCGGCGGCGGGTGATCGCGGCCGGTGTGCCCGTGGTGCCCGGCACCAAGGACGCGCTCGTGGACGCGGCCGAAGCGCGGCGCGTGGCCGGCGAGATCGGCTATCCCGTGCTGCTGAAGGCCGCGGCGGGCGGCGGCGGCAAGGGGATGAGGATCGTCCGCGGCGAGGACGAGATCGAGCGCGCCTTCGAATCCGCCGGCAACGAGGCCCAGGCGGCGTTCGGCGACCGGTCGGTATACGTGGAGAAGTTCCTGGAGGGGCCGCGCCACATCGAGATCCAGCTGCTGGCCGACCGCCACGGCAACACGCTGCACCTGGGCGAGCGCGAGTGCAGCATCCAGCGCCGCCACCAGAAGCTCATCGAAGAGGCGCCCTCGGCCGTGCTGACGCCGGAGGAGCGCTCCGCGATGGGCGCCATGGCCGTCGCCGCGGCGCGGGCGGTGAACTACGAGGGCGCGGGCACCGTGGAGTGCCTGTACCAGGATGGCGAGTTCTACTTCCTGGAGATGAACACGCGCATCCAGGTGGAGCACCCCGTCACCGAGCTTGTGACGGGCATCGACCTGGTGCAGTGGCAGATCCGCATCGCCGCGGGCGAAAAGCTGCCCTACACGCAGGACGACATCACGTTCGAGGGGCACGCCATCGAATGCCGCATCACCTCGGAAGATCCGTCGAACTCGTTCCTGCCGTCCACCGGGCGCATTCAGAACCTGCTGATCCCCTCCGGCCCCGGCGTGCGCTGGGACGGCGGCATCACGCCCGGGGTGGAGGTGGGGCTGTTCTACGATCCCATGCTCGCCAAGCTGATCGTGCACGCCCCCACGCGCATCGAGGCGATCGACCGGATGAAGCGGGCGCTGCAGGAGCTGCGCGTGGAGGGCGTGGACACCAGCGTGCCCTTTCACCTGCGGGTGATGGACGAGCCGGACTTCCGCGCCGGGCGCCTGACCATCAAGTACCTGGAGAACCACGAAGACCTGCTCGCCGCCGAGCCCGACGAGCAGACGGTGCGCATGGCCGCGCTTGCCGCCGCGCTGCTGGAGGAGGAGCGGCGGACGCACCGCGCCATGCCGCGCACGCAGCCCGCCACTGCCAGCACGGGCGGCAGCGCCTGGCGCGGGAACACCGGCGGCTGGAGAGGGCGTTGAGCGACCGCGGTCCCCGCCGCCCCGGCGGCGGGCAGGGAGGACGCGGACGAGGGACGGGGCAGGGGCCGCGCCGGCCTCCGCCCACGGCGACGGTTCGGATCGACTCGATCGCGGCGGGCGGCGAGGGCGTGGGCAGGTTGCCGGACGGTCGCGTGACCTTCGTTCATCGCACCGCGCCCGGCGACCTGGCCGAGGTGGCGCTGGTGGAGCGAAAGGAGCGGTGGACGCGGGGGAGGCTGCTGCGTGTGATCGAGCCGTCGCCCGAGCGGCGGGAGGCGCCCTGCGCGTTCTACGAGCGCTGTGGTGGCTGCACGCTGGAGCACCTGACGTACGATGCGCAGCTTCGCGCCAAGTCGCGCATCGTGGCGGACGCGCTCACGCGGATCGGCGGGCTGGCGGTGGAGGCGCCGGAGGTCGTCCCCTCCCCGAACGAGCACCGCTATCGCAACCGCGTGTCGTTTGCGCTGCGGCGCACGGAGCACGGGCGCGTGCTGGCGGGCTTTCACGCGCTGGGCGACCCGGACGAGATCGTGGACCTGGATGGCGGCTGCCTGCTCTTCGAAGAGCCGATCGCCCGCGTGTGGGACGGCATCCGCCGCAACTGGGGCCCCGACGCGCGCCGCCTGCCCTCGGGGCAGCAGCTTCGGCTGACGCTGCGCGCCTCGTCCGCGGGTCAGGTGTCGCTGCTGGTGGAGGGCGGATTCGCCCCGGGCCGGCCGCAGGAATTGATCGACCTGGTCCCCCGCCTGGTCAGCGTCTACCATCGCCCGGGCGAGGCCGTGCCCGACCTGATCGCGGGCGCGCCGGGGCTGCCGGAGACGTGGGGCGACGAGACGGTGGAGCTGAGCGGCGCGGCGTTCCTGCAGGTGAACCGCGCGGCCGCGGCCCTGCTGGAGCAGCACGTGATGTCGGTGATCGGCGACGCTGCGGGGCTGCGCGTGGTGGATGCGTACTGCGGCATCGGCCTGCACGCGCGGCGGCTGGCGCGCGCGGGGGCCAGCGTGACGGGGATCGAGCTGGACCCCGACGCCGTGGCCGAGGCGCGGCGGAGCGCGCCGGAGGGGGCCGTGTTCATTACCGCGCCGGTGGAAGACGTGCTCGCCGAGCACCTGCCGGCGGACTTGGTGATCCTGAACCCGCCACGGGCCGGCATCGCGGCGGAGGCGGCGGAGGCGCTCGCGGCCCAACCGGCGGCGCGGATCGTCTACATCTCGTGCAACCCGGCCACGCTGGCGCGCGACCTGAAGCGGATGGGCGGAGCGTACTCGCTCGAAGGCATTCGCTCGTTCGACCTGTTCCCGCAGACCGCGCACGTGGAAACTGTGGTTAGCCTTACGCACAACCGAGCCTGACATGCGCTATTTCGTAACCATCGCCGGACGCGAAGTGGAAGTGGACCTGACCGGCCCCACGCCCGTGGTGGACGGCACGCCCGTCGAGGCCCAGCTTTCCACGCTTCCGGGCACCCGAACCCGCCACCTGCTGGCCGGTGGACGCTCCTATCCGTTCGCCGTACAGGCGGGGGATCGAAAGGGGCGTTGGATCCTGGCGACCGGCGCCGAGCGCTTTACCGCTGACGCCGTGGACGAGCGCACCCGCGCCATCCGCGAGATGACGGGCACTGTGGACGACGTGGCCGACAAGACCATCGTCGCGCCGATGCCGGGGCTGGTGCTAAAGATCGAGGTGGCCGTGGGCGACGCGGTCCGCGCCGGGCAGGGTGTCGTAGTGGTGGAGGCGATGAAGATGGAGAACGAGCTCAAGGCGCCCGCGGACGGCGTCGTGGCCAGCATCGCCGTGCAGCCGGGGCAGACGGTGGACAAGGGCGCCACATTGATTACGCTCGAGTAGCCACCGCGAGGAAGATTCGAGGCTGGGCACGGCTCGACGGTCGATGCTCATCCGGCCTCGCTGGGGCGAATGAATCCGCGGCAACGAACACACGAAGTCCGCCTGCGCGGACTGGCTTGCTGGCGTGTGGGATGCGAGTTCGATGCGCGCCCGGTAAAGTGAAGCTCGCGCGGTAGCTCCCCCCAAGGGCTGACACCCCTGACGACAGCAGGGAAAGTCACTACGGGGAGCCGGTTCACACCTCACGGCTGGAGGGGCATGTACAGGCGAATCGACGATTTCGTGAAGGACTGGGAGCACGATGCGCAGACTACGCTCAAGGTGCTGCGCGCGTTGACGGACGAGTCGCTGGCGCAGCGCATCGTGCCCGAGGGGCGCTCGCTGGGGCGGCTGGCGTGGCACGTGACGGAAACGCTGCCGGAGATGATGGAGCACGCCGGGCTGCACGGCGTCACCGGGCCGGTTCCGCTGTCCGAGACGCCTGCGTCCGCCGCGGAGATCGTGGCGGCGTACGAGGGCGCGGCGGCTTCGGTCGGTCCGGCCGTTACCGCCGGGTGGGCGGACGACATGCTGGACGAAGAGGTGCCGATGTACGGCCAGCAGTGGAAGCGCGGGCTGGTGCTGAGCGTGCTGCTGCTTCACCAGGCCCATCACCGCGGCCAGATGACGGTCCTGATGCGCCAGGCCGGGCTCACGGTGCCCGGATGCTACGGCCCGGCGGCCGAGGAATGGGCGGCGATGGGCATCCCCGCAATGGCGTAGAACCGCGCGCCCTGCACTCGAAGTGCTCCCCTCTCCGCACAGCAGTATCGTGCGGGGAGGGGTCGGGGGAGGGGCACCCGGGGGATGCGCAGGCGGCCAGGCGAACCTCGGTGTGACGTTTCTCGACCTGGAGAACCTCCCGGAAGTCCCGGGAGGTTTTCTGCGTCTGGATTCGAACTCGCGCCATGGCCTGCCGCTCGCATGATACGACTCGTGAGCGCCGCCGTGGCGCATCTCGATCGAGTCCCGTTCCCGGAGTGCTGCACGTGGTGATCAGCGGAATGCTGTTTTGCCGGTTCGCGTCCCTGTTCCTGGCGCTCGCGGCCTGCTCACCCGCGGGCGACGCGGAGGGCGCCAGCGCGAAAGCGGACGACCGCGCGCCGCCGACGGCGCGCGAGGCGCCCGCCGTCCCTCCGCTGCAGACGGACACGACGGGGCGCGCGTGGGTGGAGCGCACCCTCGCTGGAATGACGCTACGGCAGCGGGTGGCGCAGCTCGTCTTTCCGTGGATCAGCGGGCAGTCGCTGGAGGCCAATCCCGGCGAGGTGCAGCGCATCCGCACCTGGGTGGCGGGCGATGGCGTCGGCGGGCTGATCATCTCCACGGGCTCGCCGCAGGCCACCGCCGCCAAGCTGAACGCCGCGCAGGCCCGTTCGGGGGTGCCGCTGCTGGTGGTCTCGGACCTGGAGACGGGGCCGGGGACGCGGCTGACGCCGGGCGGCACGCGCATGCCCCCCGCGATGGCGTTCGGCGCGGCGGACGACACGGCGTTCGCGCGGCAGGCCGGGCGCGTCACGGCGGTGGAGGCGCGCGCCGTGGGCATCCACGCCACGCTGGGGCCCGTGCTGGACGTGAACGTCAACCCGGCCAACCCCATCATCAACGTGCGCTCCTTCGGCGAGTCGGCCGAGATGGTGTCTCGGATGGGCGCCGCGTGGGTGGCCGGCGCGCGCGAGGGCGGCCTGCTGACCATCGGCAAGCACTTTCCCGGGCACGGCGACACGCACGCCGACTCGCACGTGGGGCTGGCGGTGGTGGAGGCGGACGCGGCGCGGCTGACGCGGGTGGAGCTTCCGCCGTTTCGCGCGGCCATTCGCGCCGGCATGGACGGCGTGCTGGCGGGGCACATCGCGGCGCGCGGGGTGGAGGGCGCAGGCGCGCCGCCTGCGTCGCAGTCGGTGAGGATGATCGGCGGCGTGCTGCGGGGAGAGCTGGGCTTTCAGGGAATCGTGTTCACCGATGCACTGAACATGGCGGGCGCCACGCAGGGGATCTCCGTCACCGAGGCGAGCATCCGCTCCCTGCTGGCCGGGGCCGACGCGCTGCTGCAGCCGCCCGGCCACGAGGGGGTGATCGACGGCATCGTCGCGGCGGTACGGTCGGGGCGCATCCCGGCCGCGCGGATCGACGAGGCCGCGCGGCGGGTGCTGATGGCCAAGGCCGCGGCGGGGCTGCACCGCGGCGCGCGGGTGGATGCTGCAGCCGTGGGGGCGATCGCCGGGCGCGCGGAGCACCGGGCGGTGGCGCGTTCGGTTGCGGAGCGCTCGCTGACGCTGGCGCGCAACCAGGGCGGCGTGGTGCCGCTGGCCCGCGGCTCGCGCGTGCTGCACGTCACGTACACCAGCACCGGACGCGGGCCGTCCGGCGCCGAGATTCACCGTGCCCTGGCGGCGGGCGGGGTCTCGGCCGAGCACGTTCGCGTGGGGCCGTCGACCTCTGCCGCCCAGTTCGCCGCGCTGCGCACCCGGGCGTCCGGCGTGAATACCGTCGTGGTGAGCGTGGCCGTGGCGCCCGTGCAGTACCGCGCCCTGGCCATCTCATCCGCCTTCGGCGCCTGGGTGCAGGGGCTGGCGGCGGGGGGCACGCGCGTGGTCGTGGTGTCGCTGGGAACGCCGTACCTGCTGCAGGCCTTTCCCGCGGTTCCCGCCTACCTGCTGGCCTGGGACAGCCGCGAGCCGACGGAGGGCGCCGCCGCGGCAGCGCTGCTCGGCGCTGTGCCCATCCGCGGGCGGCTTCCCGTTTCCCTCCCGCCGTTCCACCGGCTGGGAGACGGTGTCACGCTGCCTCAGCGGTGACGCAAAACGCGCACGCCGTCCGGCTGGGACGGCGTGCGCGTTCGGCACCTCTCGCGGTCGCGGACTTCAGCGGCGCTCCATTCCGAAGTGGCGCGTGATCCTCCAGTTGCCGATCTCCGCCTGCTTTCCGGCCTCGTACGTGAGCGGATGGTCCTTGTAGGTTACCGCCGCGATGTGCACGCCGTACGATCCTCCCACGTTGCCCCAGACCATCGTCACCAGCTCCGTGTGCCCGAAGTCGCTGAAGGTGGTGCTGCTGGGCTGGCCGTACCGGGCCAGCGCCACGCAGGCGTCCATCCCCACCGCCACACCGGAGCGCCGGCCGCGGGACTCGTCCGCTTTCGCGCAGCCCATCCGCGCCAGCAGCGTCGCAGAAGCGGTGGGATGCGGGGACCGGCGCCGCGCCGGCTCTTCGACGTTCGCCCTGGGTGCCACGGCCGGTGCGCCGCTCTCGATGACGCCGCTGATGGCCATCATCTCCGCGCCGCCGAACGGAATGGCCTGCGCACGTGCTTCGGACGCGGAGATCAGCGAGATCGTGGCGGCGAGGGCGGCAGCGTAGCGGATGAAGGACATGATGGTGGCTCCAGCGATTTCGGTGAGGTGCGGGACGATGGCCCCGGCGACGGCATCACCTTATTCGAGGAACGCGCCATAATGAGCGATTGCGTACAAGTGCTTCATGTGCAGCGAGTTAGATCCTTTTCATCCACCGGGCGCGCCCACGATGGAATGTACGGATATCGGTCTGGATCGAATGTGCATCGAGGCTGAAGTCGTGGAATTCCGCCACGTTTAGCCTACGTGTACGAATTCCGGGCAGCAGAGTGCGAGAAACGCACACCGCGCCAGGTAGACGGCGTCTCAGCGCATTCCCGCCACCTCGTGCCGTCCGGCCCAGAAGATGGAGTAGATGGCGATCAGGGCCACGCACACGGGCAGGAAGACGACGTAGGACAGCGCTTCGAGCTGCAGGAAGACGAAGAGGAAAACCGCGATCGGCCACAGCCCGCCCATCAGGGTGACGAACAGGAAGGAGAGGAGCAGCGCGGCCGCGTCGCGCCCCACCGTGCGGCGGGCCTCGGCCTGTATGCCCCACGTCCAGCGGTGATACCGGTTGCGGGGAAAGCCCAGTTCCAGGGGTGTCGGGTACTCGGCGCTGTACCGCGCGACCCATACGACCCTGGCTCCGAGCACGCCCCCGATCACGTTGCGCAGCGCCGGGTCGATCACCGCGTAGTAGAAGCGGGACCACGCCCAGTACACGGCCACCAGCCCCGCGCCGAACGCGATCTGCACCGGCAGCGGCCACGCGGCGGTCACCAGGTTGTGGAGAAACTCGCGTTCCAGCTCGGTCATCTGCCGACGGGGTTGACGGTGGGACCCCCATCGTCGCGCGTCCGTGCGGGTCGGCGCAAGATGGCTCTTCGCCCGCACGCCGCACCGGCGCGCCGATGGCGCGTGTTTCGCAGGCCCGGATGGTGCTCCCCGCCATGCGGCAGTGTGGGTACCGCACCGCGCGCACCGCGGACGGCGGCACTTCCTCGATCCAACGGACCACCGATGCAACTCCACGCCCCACGCTTGCTTCGCGTCACCGCCGCCCTGGCGCTCGCCGCGCTCTCCGCCGCGGGCTGCCGAACGGGGTCGCAGCCGGACGCGCCCGGCACCCAGGCCGATTCGGCGCCCGGCGCCACGGCAACCGCGCCGGCGAAGGACGCGCCGCCCCGGAGCGCCGCGGTGGTGCCGGGAATCGAGGTGCTGCTGCGCGACTCGGTGCACCTGGTGCGCGGCAAGCGCGTGGGGCTGATCACCAACCCCAGCGCCGTCACGCGCTCCGGCGAGCTGGGTGCGGACGTGCTGGCGCGCACCCCCGGCGTGCGGCTGGTGGCGCTCTTCGGGCCCGAGCACGGCATCCGCGGCGACCTGGAGGCGGGCGCCACCTTCGTCGGCGGGCGCGACGCGCGCACCGGCGTTCCCGTCTACTCGCTGTACGACCGCACCCAGCGCCCCACCGCCGCGGAGCTGGACAGCGTCGACGTGCTGGTGTTCGACATCCAGGACATCGGGGCGCGCGTCTATACGTTCGTGTGGACGATGGCGATGGCGATGGAAGAGGCCGCCAAGCGCAAGATTCCCTTCATCGTTCTCGACCGCCCCAATCCCATCACCGACGCGCAGGACGGCCCCGTGATGGACATGGAGGTGCGCGCCGTCACGCAGGTGATCACCGGCTACTACAGCGTCCCATTGCGCCACGGGATGACGGCTGGCGAGATCGCCCGCTATTTCAACGAGACGGCCAACGTGGGCGCCCAGCTTCACGTGGTTCCGGCGGAGGGATGGCGGCCGGACATGTGGTTCGAAGAAACCGGGCTGCGCTTCATTCCGCCCAGCCCCAACATCCGCTCGGTGAACGCGGCGCTCAATTTCTCCGGGCTGGTGCTGGGCGAGGGGACCAACGTGCACGTGGGGCGGGGCACCGACGCGCCGTTCAGCTACGTGGGCGCGCCCTGGCTGAACGCCGAGCGGCTGCGCGCCGCCGTGGCGCAATACAACCTTCCCGGCGTGACGCTGACGCCCGTGCAGATCACGCCCACAACCGATCCCAAGGTCGACACGCAGTACAAGGGGCAAACCTTCACCACGCTGCGGCTGGACATCACCGACCGCAACACGTACCGCCCGGCGTACACGGCGCTGGTGCTGCTGACGGAGGCAAAGAAGCAGAACCCGGGGCAGTTCCGCGTGATGAACACGGGGTTCACGCAGATGATCGGCTCGCACTGGGCACGCGCCGCCTTCGACCGCGGCGACGATCCGCGCGAGATCGACCGCCGCTGGCAGCGCGAGCTGGCCGAGTGGAACACGGTTCGCGAGCGCTACCGCATCTACCCGCGCGCAAGCCGGTAGGGAGCGCCAAGCCGCGGTGGGGCCGGTAGGTCGTGGCTCCGAAGGGCTAGCCCGAGCCTCGTCGAGACAGGTAGGTCGTGGCTCCCGGACGGGCCCAGCCGCGGCGGGCGAATGAATTCGCTGCAACGACCACACGAAGTCCGCCTTCGCGGACTGGCTTACTTGGGTGTGGGTTCGATGATGTGGCGCGTCCTGGGAGGGACGCAGGTCCGCGAATGCAACAACACATAGGGGCTAGGGAGGGGATGAGCGGGACAGCGGCGGTGTTTCTGGACAAGGATGGCACGCTGATCGAGGACGTGCCGTACAACGTCGACCCGGCGCTCATCCGGCTCACCCGCGGGGCGGGGGAGGGGTTGCGGATGCTGCGCGACGCTGGCTTCCCCCTGTTCGTGGTCTCCAACCAGTCGGGGGTGGCGCGCGGGTACTTCGCGGAGGAGGCGCTCGGGCCCGTGGAGGGGCGGGTTCGCGAACTGCTTCGGACGGAGGGGGTGGAGATCGAGGCGTTCCGCTGGTGCCCGCACCATCCCGAGGGCACCGTCGACCGCTATCGCATCGCCTGCGACTGCCGAAAGCCGCGCCCGGGGATGATCACCTCGCTCGCGGCGGAGCACGGCATCGACCTCGCCCGCTCCTGGATGATAGGCGACACCCCCGCCGACGCCGAAGCGGGCCGGCTCGCCGGCTGCCGCACCATTCTGGTCGGAGGCCGAGCGGATTCGAATTCGGCTCTCCCGCCGGACCACGTCGCCCCCGACTTGGCGGAGGCCGCGCGGATCATCGTGGCCGCACAGCCGACCGCGCATCAGACCGGGATCGAGATCCGCTGAACGCCTCCCCCGCACTCCCCCTATGCGGCCCCGCGGGATACCATCCACGCCTCGGCTTCGGCGGCGGGGAGCGGGGGCGAAAAGGCGTAGCCCTGCAGATGGGTGCAGCCGGCGGCGCGCAGGTCGTCGGCCTGTTCGCGCGACTCGATCCCCTCCGCGGTCGTTCCCTCCAGCCCCAGGCTTCCCGCCAGCGACACGATGGCGCCCACGATCGCCCGGCTCTCAGGCTTCTCCCGCAGCGACGCAACGAACGAGCGGTCGATCTTCAGCGCGTCTACGGCGAAGCGCGACAGGTAGCTGAGGCTGGAGTAGCCGGTGCCGAAGTCGTCCAGGTCTACCCGCACCCCCAGCGCCTTTACCTGCCGCAGCGCCGAGTCGGCCGCGACGTTTTCGATCAGCACGCTCTCGGTCACCTCCAGCCGCAGAGATCCGGCGGGCACGCAGGCCTCGCTCAGCGCCGACTGCACCTGTTCCACCATCCCGGGGTGGTCGAAGTCGCTCCCCGACACGTTGACGCTCACGAACAGCCCGGGAAACCGCTCGCGCCACAGGCAAAGCTGCCGCAGCGCGTCGCTCATCACCCAGCGGTCGATCCTTACCATCAGTCCGCTGTCTTCGGCGATGGGCAGGAAGGCGGCGGGGCCCAGCAGCCCGCGCTCCGGGTGCTGCCAGCGCACCAGCGCCTCCCATCCCACCAGCGCCTCGGTTTCGGCAGACACGATGGGCTGGTAGAAGGTGCGGAACTCGGACCGGTCCAGCGCCCGGCGGAGCGCGTTCTCCGTTTCCAGCAGCCCCACCGCATCCGCGTGCATGGTGGGCGAGAACACGGCGAAGCCGCCGCGTCCGCGCGCCTTGGTGCTGTACATGGCGATGTCGGCGTCGCGCAGCACCTCGTCGGGCCCCGCGTACCCCTCGTGCAGCAGCGCCACGCCCATGCTGGCGCTGGGGGTGACCTCGGCGCCGTCCAGCGCGGCGGGCGCGGAGATGGCGGCCTGCAGCCGCGAGGCGATCCCCATCACCTGTCCCTCGCTGCGCGCCGAATGCACCAGCAGCGCGAACTCGTCGCCCCCCAGGCGGGCCGGGGTGTCTTCCGGCCGGGCGACGGCCTGGATGCGGCGCGCCACCTCCTGCAGCAGCCGGTCGCCCGCGGCGTGCCCCAGGCTGTCGTTCACCCGCTTGAAGCGGTCCAGGTCCAGGAACAGCAGGGCGCATACGGCGTCGCCGCCCTCCCCGGCCCGCGCCAGCGCATGCCCCAGCCGGTCCAGCAGCAGGGTTCGATTGGGCAGCCCCGTCAGCGCATCGTACAGCGCCAGCTGGCGCAGCTCGGCCTCCATCCGCCGCTGCTCGGTGACGTCACGCGTGTAGGTGATTACGTACGGAGGCTGCCCGGGACCGGCCGTGTTGCGCGAAAACACCTCCACCGTGCGCCACGATCCGTCCTTGTGCCGCAGCCGGAACTCGGTGCGCGTGGTGGCGCCGGGCTGCAGCATCTCGCCCGCGTAGATGCCGCGGACGAAGTCCTGGTCGTCGGGGTGGACGAACAGGGCCCCGCGCCGGTTCACCATCTCATCCGGCGCAAAGCCCAGCATCCGCTCCACCGAGGGGCTGATGTACTGGATCACGCGCTGCGCATCCTGCACGTGGACGATGTCCCAGGAGTGCTCGGTGAGCAGGCGGAAGCGCTCTTCCGCGTGCCGCAGCTCCATCTCCACGGCCTTTTGCCCGGACACGTCCAGCACCAGCCCCTCCAGCGCGGCCAGCGCCCCATCGGCCGCCCAGACGCCCTGGCCCTGCTCCCACACCCATTTTTCGCCTCCCCGCGTGAGCATGCGGTAGGTGGACTGGAAGCGCCGGCGTGCGGCCAGGCCTTCCTGCACGTCGGCCCACACCCGGTCGCGGTCTTCGGGGTGAATGAGGCTGGCGTAGGTCACCCGGCCATCCAGCAGGTCGGACGGCGGATACCCCGTCAATGGCTCGAAGCCCTCGCTGAGCAGCTCCGTGGGCCAGGTGGGCTCGTTGCGGCAGCGGTAGGCGAAGCCGGGAAGGTTGTCGAGCACGGTCCGGAAGGCCCGCTCGGTCTCCTTGAGCGCGTCTTCGGTGGATCGAGCCCGCGGAGGGCGCTCTGGAGCCGTCACTACACCTCTCGCGTGGCGATGGAGACCTGTTACACGGTTGTGACGGCGC
This sequence comes from Longimicrobium sp., assembly GCF_036388275.1. NCBI lineage: Bacteria > Pseudomonadati > Gemmatimonadota > Longimicrobiia > Longimicrobiales > Longimicrobiaceae > Longimicrobium > Longimicrobium sp. The sequence continues at coordinate 45,497 of NZ_DASVSF010000011.1, read as the reverse complement.
AAAATGCGCACCCCTTCCGGTGATTTCCACCAGCCGGGGCGCGGCGTGCGCTTGACGCAACCGGCGCCCGCCAACGATGATACCCCGCATCGCCAGGTTCACCCCCACAGCCCACCGCGTTGAGCACCCAACCCGCACCGGCGTCCAGGCCGTTTTCCATCATGCCCCCGCCCCCGCCGCCGGTTCCCCTGCCGGTGCGCGCGCGGTCGTTCGCCCTGGTGGGAACGTTCACCGCGTCGGTGTTCCTGAGCGCGTTCCTGCTGTTCCTGGTGCAGCCCATGTTCGGCAAGATGGTGCTTCCGCTGCTGGGCGGCTCGCCCGCCGTGTGGAACACCTGCATGCTGTTCTTTCAGGCCGCGCTGCTGGGCGGGTACCTGTACGCGCACGTGAGCACGCAGAAGCTGGGGGTGCGCGCCCAGGTGGGGGTGCACGTGGGGCTGCTGGCGGTGACCGCGCTGCTACTGCCCATCAGCGTGGCGGGGCGCTCGCCGGAGGGGAGCGACGCGCCCATTCCCTGGCTGCTGGGGACCATGCTGCTCACCGTGGGCCCGCCCTTCTTCGTGCTGGCCGGCACGGGGCCTCTGCTTCAGCGCTGGTTCGCGCACAGCGGCCACCGGAACGCGGCCGATCCCTATCCCCTGTACGCGGCCAGCAACCTGGGAAGCATGCTTTCGCTGTTCGCCTACCCCGCGCTGATGGAGCCGCGGATGCGCCTGGCCGGGCAGAGCGCGGCGTGGGCGATCGGCTTCGGCGCCCTTGCGCTGCTGATCGCCGGCGCGGCCGCCTGGGTGTGGCGCCCCGTCCCGCCATCCACCGACCAAACCGACGTGGCCCCGGCGGACGCGGAGTCCCGCACTCCCACACTGTCGCACTCACGCACGTCTGTCCCCTGGCGCGAGCGGGGCATCTGGACGTTCCTGGCGTTCGTGCCGTCGGCCATGCTGCTGGCGCTGACGACGTACATCACCACCGACCTCAGCCCGGTGCCCCTGCTGTGGGTGCTGCCCCTCGCCCTGTACCTGCTGACGTTCACGCTGGCGTTCGCGCGAAGGCCGCCGCTGCCGCACGAGCACATGCTGTGGCTTCAGCCGCCGGTGCTGATGGTGGTGGTGCTGCTGCTGCTCAGCGGCTTCGTGGAAGAGGCCGTAGCCGCCATCCCCGTGCACCTGGCCGGGCTGTTCGTGACGGGGATGGTGTGCCACGGCGAACTGGCGCGCCGCCGGCCGGCCGTGCGGCACCTGACGGAGTTCTACCTGTGGATCTCGGTGGGCGGGGTGCTGGGCGGCATCTTCAACGTGCTGGTGGCCCCGGTGGTGTTCAACAACGTCTACGAGTACGCGCTCTCCATCGCCCTGGCGTGCCTGGCGCGACCCTGGCCCCAGGAGCGGCAGGGGTGGAGGGGACACGCGATGATGGCGGTGCGCACCGTGGCGGTTACGGGCGCGCTGCTGTACATCGGCGCCAACTCCAAGGAGATGAACCCCGGCCTGCTGATGGCCTCGGCGGCCGCGCTGATGCTGCTGCTGACCCTGGCGCTGGCCCGCACGCCGCTGTGGCTGGCGCTGTGCCTGGGCACGGTGATGTTGTACTCCACGGTGAAGGCCATCCGCGAGCCGGGGGTGCTGCTGGCGGAGCGCTCCTTCTACGGGCGCTTCAAGGTGGTGGAGTTCGGCATCATCGAGCGCTTCCACGTGCTGCGGCACGGCTCCACGCTGCACGGCGCGCAGAGCCTCAGGAATCCGCGCGACCCCATCACCTACTACCTGCCGCACGGGCCGGTGGGGCAGATCTTTGCCGCCACGGCTCCGCGCGCCGGACGGCGGAAAGTGGCGGTCGTGGGGCTGGGAACGGGCACCACAGCCGCGTACGCCAGGGCGGGGGAGGAGTGGACGTTCTACGAGATCGATCCGCACGTGGTGAAGATGGCCACGGACCGCCGCTACTTCACCTACCTGCCGGATTCTCCGGCGAAGACGCGGATCGAGCTGGGCGACGCCCGGCTGTCGCTGGCGCGCGCGAGCGAGCCGAAGTACGACATGATCCTGCTGGACGCATTCAGCAGCGACGCCATTCCCGTGCACCTGCTGACGCGCGAGGCCATGGGGACGTACCTGGACCGGCTGGCGCCGGGCGGGGTGATCGCCATCCACATCAGCAACCGCTACCTGGACCTGGAGCCGGTGGTCGCGGCGCTGGTGCGCGAGCGGGGGCTGGCCGCGCGGGTGAGCAGCGGGCCGGATGGAAAGCGGAAGCGGTACGAGTCCATCGCCACCTGGATCACGGTGGCGCGCACGGAGGAGGACCTGGTCATCGTCGCAGCCGACTCGCGGTGGAAGCCGCTCACGGACCGGCGCGTGCCGCCGTGGACGGATGATTACTCGAGCTTGTTGAGCGTGTTCGAGTGGTAGGGGAGTGCGGGAGTGCGTTAGTGCGGGAGTGCGTTAGTGCGGGAGTGCGGGAGTGCGGGAGTGCGGGAGTGCGGGAGTGCGGGAGTGCGGGAGTGCGGGAGTGCGGGAGTGCGTGAGTAAAACCGAAACTTCGGTTGGGATTCGACTGGCTGGTCGCATGCCTCGGCAGCCCCTCTCCCGGCCTCTCCCCCGCAAACAGCGCGGGAGAGAGGGGAACTTCGATTGGGGTTCGACCCGGTTCGTCGCATGCCCCGGGAGCCCCCTCCCCCCGGGCCCCCTGCCCCCGCTTCGCAGGGGAGGGGGAGACCTGAACCGCGCTTCGGCCGGGCCTCGGGCACTCAACTCTGGTGTGTATCCCCTCTCCCACGCTGTTCGTGGGAGAGGGTGGACGAGCATAAGCCAGGACGGGTGAGGGCCCCAGCGGAGCCGGCGCAACGCCGTCCGGTTCTGCTGCGCCTCGTCCTTGTCGGCGTGAGGCGATATCTTGGGCGCGCCAAAGGTCCACCTGATCGCCGAGCCCGTGCCGAACGCAGTGCCATCACCCAATGCCTGAGCGCCACGACGCCGACGCCGTCGAGGCCACGCCTGAGCTGGAGGGCGGCATCGCGCCCGTCCACACCGGCCAGCCCAACGCTCGCGTTCGATGGCTGACGCCGGGGATGCGCTACATGGCGGCGGGCGCGTTCTTCTTCAGCGTGATGAGCCTGCTGGTGAAGCACGCCGGCAAAGACCTGCCGAGCCAGGAACTGGTGCTGGCCCGGTCCATCGTCACCGCGACTCTGAGCGCCTGGGCCGTCCGCCGCGCGCGCGTGTCGCCGTGGGGAACCCAGCGAAAAATGCTGGTGTTTCGCGGGATCGCCGGGTTCCTGGCGCTCTCGTGCTTCTACCACACGCTGACGAACCTGCCCATCGCCGATGCGACCGTCATCCAGTACACGAACCCCGTGTACGCGGGACTGTTGGCGGTGCCGCTGCTGGGGGAGAAGCTTCGGCGGCGGGAAGTGCTTTCGGTGCTGGCGAGCATCGTGGGCGTGCTGCTGGTCACCCAGCCGTCGTTCCTGTTCAGCGGGTCGCCGCACGCGCTGCCACCGATGTCGGTCGTCATCGGCCTGCTCGGGGCGATGTGCAGCGCGACGGCGTACATCACGGTGCGCAAGCTGGGAGCGACGGAACACCCGGCCGTCATCGTCGGCTACTTCTCGCTGGTCTCCATCGTCGGCTCCATCCCCGTCGCCCTGCAGGACTGGATCTGGCCCACACCCATGCAGTGGCTCGTGCTGCTGGGCATCGGGGTGAGCACGCAACTGGGGCAGATTGCGATTACGCACGGGCTGCGGCTGGAGCGGGCCGGCACCGCAACGGCCACGGCCTACCTGCAGATCGTCTTCGCGGCGCTCTGGGGCGTCCTCTTCTTCGCCGAGATCCCCGACGCCGGCACCATCATCGGTTCCCTGGTGATCATCGCGAGCACCCTGGCGCTCACACCGCGACGGCGTCCCACCCCGGCACCCTGACCACGACGGGCGCCCGCCCGGTTCAGCTACCCAGCCCGCACACTGCAGGCTTTCAACGCGTGATCGAATTCTCCCCTCTCCGCATGCGCAGCGTGCGGGGAGGGGCCGGGGGAGGGGCCAGCCGAGGCATGCATGGCCGTTCTCGAAGCGCCCTCCAGCCTGTATGACAGCCCGCCCAAGCATCGGCACGTGAGAGACGCACCACATTGACTCCCTTCCCCCGCGCAGTTTGCGGGGGAAGGGCTGGGGATGGGGGGCGCCAGGGGCACGCGCCACAACCAGCTGAATCCGGTTCGAAGTTCTCCGGGTTCTCGCTCGCCTGCTGCCTGAAGAAGTCACGATTCAGGGCTTTCGTGCCGCTGTCGCGCCCAGGTTTGGAGGTGGCGCGGAGTAGATCCTTCGGCCCGCGAAGGATGTGCTGCGGGTGAGTTTTGTGCGCTTGGGCCTCAGGATGACAGGGCCTTGGCGCTGCCGGTGAGTTTTGTGGCGCCTGGGCCCCAGGATGACAGGCCTTTGCGCTACCGATGGTTTTTGTGCGCTTGAGCCCCAGGATGACAGGGCCTTTTGCGCGGCCGGAATTTGATCAGTGGACAATGAAGCCGTCAGTCCTCGTCGTCCTCCATGCTTTCGGGCGCGATGGGGATTTCGGCGCGGACGCGGGTGCCGGCGCCGGGCTCGCTCTGCACGTCGACGCGGCCGCCCAGGTACGCCGCCCGCTCCCCCATCCCGAACAGCCCCAGTCCCCGCCCGGCCGCGGTGACGCTGGGCACCGAAAACCCGCGCCCATCGTCTTCCACACACACGACCAGCCGTGCGCCCTCCCGATCCAGGCGAATGGAGGCGCGGGTGGCGCCGGAGTGGCGCAGCACGTTGGAAAGCGACTCCTGCACGATGCGGTAGACGGCCAGCCCCGCCTCGGCGGAAAGGTCTTCGTCCACCGACGGATCCGCGGCGAGCGCCAGCTCCATCTCGCTGATCTCGCGCAGCGATCGCAGGTGCGATTCGATCGCCGGCACCAGCCCCAACTCGTCTAGAGCGGGCGGGCGCAGGCCGCGCGCGAACCGCCGGACCCCTTCCAGCGCCTGCCCGATCTCCCGGCGCATGTCCTCGAGCAGGGCGCCCACCGCCTGCGGATCGCCCGCGCCCTTCACCACGCGGATGCGGATGAGCAGCGCCGCCAGCAGCTGCGCCGTTTCGTCGTGAAGCTCGCGCGAAATGCGCTTCCGCTCCTCTTCCGCGGCGTTCAGGGCCTGCGACGCCACCTCGCGCACCCGCGTCCGGTACACGGCGGCCGCGTCGAGCATGCCGTTGAACGTGCGCGTCAGCCGGTCCAGCTCGCGGTCGGCGACGGGGGACAGGGGCACACGGGCGTCCAGGTCGCCCCGCCGTACCCGCGCCGCCGTGCGCTCCAGCGCGTCCAGCGGCTGCAGGGCCAGCTTCAGGATCACCGCGTTCACCAGCACCGTGGCCAGGATGCCGCCCGCGGCCAGCGGCCCCGCGACGTCCAGGATGGAGGCCTCGGGATAGCTGCGGACGAACCACGCCGTGAGCATGCTGCCGAACATGGTGCCCACCAGCACGACGGCCGCGTTGGCGATGAGGATCTTGTAGAACAGCGGCACACGCAGCAGCGCCCGCACGAACCCCGGCAGAGGCCGCGGCGGGCGGGCGGGGGGCGGGCCCTCGGGATGATCGGGCATCCGGGCGGCTACGGTTGCGGAGCGAACTTCACCAGCGCGTCCGCCACCAGCGCCTCTACCGCCTGGCGCCGCTCGGGGGAAGGCGCATAGGTCGCCCGCACCTTCACCTCGTATCCCGGGAACAGGAACAGGTAGAAGTGCGATTCGCGCTGCTCGCCCTGCACGTCCACGTTGGCCACCAGGTGCCGGCCGGCGCGCCAGGCGGCGCCCGCGGGCGGCTGGACGGCCTCGTCGCTCGCCACCGACGCCTGGCGATAGTGGCCGCGGCGCACCAGCTCGGGAAGGTGTGCGGCGAACTCAAGCGTTTCCGACTGCGCCTGCTGCTCCGCGCACGACCGCGGGCACGACGAGTCGGCGGCCGGGCCGGGGTATACGTAAACGTCCACGCGCATCCCGTCCGGCAACGCGTACCGAAGACTGGTGCCCATGCGGGGGTCGGGAAAGTCGTGGCGTTCCTGGAAGGCGAACGCGCCCAGCGCGTCGGGAACCCCCATCGCCCTGATCGGCCGCTCCACGGGCTGGTCCAGGGCCACGCCCCGCGCGCGCAGCGTGTCCAGCTGCTCGGTGATCGCCGACTCGACCATGATCGCGGCCATGGCTTCGAGGGCCGTCAACTCGTCGGCCTTCGCGCCGGCTCCCTCCATCTGGCAGAGAACCCTGGCACCCACCTCCAGCCGGGTGGAATCGCCCCGCACCTGCGACGAAATGAAGAGGCTTACGCCGGGGTGCTCATCGCCCTCGTCCGCGATCTCCTTTTCACCTGCCGTCCAGGTGAAGCGCGGCGCGATCTGCCACCGCCCCTCGCCGGGGGGAGAGCGGAGCACCGTGTATCCGCCCTGCTCCAGGACGCTGTCCACCACGTTCGCCAGGCGAGTGGGGTGCGCGGCATGGGACCCCGTGATGACGATCCCCTCATCGTCCGCGGGGCCGTGGCGGCACTCGGGGGCCTTGCCGTCCTGGGCGGAAAGGGGCGCGGCCAGCAGGAGCGCGGCCACGCAGGCATGGCGGAGCAGGGTCATGGGAAGAGCGGATCGTCCGTGGGCGGGGAACGCGACGGCGGCATCGCGGATCGGCGTACCCAAACATCCGCGGCGAGCACTCCGCGCGCAAGGAAATCTTTTCGAAAAAGGGGACTTGCGCGTCTAGAAAAACGTTTCTATCTTATTTGCACGCCGCCGCTTGAAGGCGGTGCAGGGACGCCGGGGCGATCCGACGAGGATTGCGCCGCGGACCACGGGAGCCGAGGCTCCACCGTGTCCATGCCCTATGTGCAACCTGAACGAAGGAGGTGATCTCTTGGCCAGTACGACTCCTGCTCGCATCTCGACACGGGCAAGCGATCGCCGCATCGGCGCCTGAGCCGATTCCAGAGGCGAAACACTCTCCGCGTTTGGCGGGTGCCCCTGCGGCATCGCGTCGGGAAGCAGCGGAACCTTGAGCACCGCCGGGCACATCGCCCGGCGGTGCTCTTTTTGTGCGTGGTTCTGCGTCAGGCGGACGATTCCGTGGCCGCCCCCACGGGCCGATGCGCGGAGTCCGGGTCCGCCGGGGGCGTGACCCACTGGCCGACGGGAACGGGGACGCCCCGCCACATCACCACCTCGTCGGAGGGCAGCGGACCGCCGATGCGGATGGCGGCGATGCTGCGCACGCCCTGCACCTGGTCCGGCGTGAGGAACGAGGTCACCGTGGGGTCCCACACCTCGGCGCGGCCGTGGCCGTCGATCACCGCGCACGACTCGTGGTAGCCCGCGGCGCCCTGTGCCCACGAGGGCGACCCGCCCCCGTCGGACCAGCGCTCGTGCCAGTGCGCCATGTGGTGCTCCTCCTGCCGCTGCACCATCTGCACGGGAAGCACCCGCACGCCCCGGGCGTGGAAGGCCTCGATGCTCAGCGCCGCGTGGGCACCGCAGTCCAGCTCCTCTTCCTCCATCGCCTCGCACCAGAACAGTGGCCAGCGGCTGGGCCCCCAGGGGAACTTCCGGGAGATCCACGCGGGCCCGCCCTGGCCCTGCCACATGGACGCATCCATCGCCAGGAACCAGGCGCGCGCCGTGGCGCAGCATTCCTTGCCGTGGTGGTCCAGCGTCGAGGGAACGGAGTGCGCCCAGGGCGCCCAGTCAGCAGCTTGCATCGGCTAGCACTCCCCGTCCAAAGTTGTAGGCCATGCTGGCGTCGTACGCGCCCGCGTCGCCGATCACCAGCCGGCTTCCCGGCCGCAGCGTGGGCGGCAGCGCCAGGTCGCTGGCCAGGATGTCGGTTTCCATGCAGATGCGGCCCAGCACCCGGTCGCGCCCGCCGCCCAGCGCTTCCCATCCGCCCCCCGACGGGGTGTAGATGCGATGGGGATAGAAGGGTGCCATCGGCAGGTCGGAGATGGCGGCGTCCACCACCGCCTCGGTGTTGCCGTCCTTGTCGCGGCGCACCTCCAGCACCGTCGTGACGAGCGCCATCGTGGGCTGCGAGATGGCCTTGCCCGGCTCCACGAAGAAGTGCGCCAGTTCCGGCATCCGCACCGCCGCGGCCGCCATCAGCTCGTTCAGGCGCGGCAGCATCTCGCGGTCCAGGTCGTCCGGAAACCAGCCACCGCCCACGTCCAGGCACTTCACCGGCCGTCCCACGCCCTCCTGGATGGCTGCGGCCCAGTGGACGACACCGGTGTACAGCTCCCGCCAGCGCGAGGGCCCCAGCACGTCACTGGCGAAGTGGAAGTGAAGTCCGATCTCCTGCTCCACGGGGAGTGAGCGGAGGAGCTTGAGGATCTCGCCGAAGCGCTTGGGGCTGGCCAGGCCGCTGCCGAACCGCGAGTCGATGGTCACCGGCCGCAGCCGCAGCCCCACGTAGCGGGCGCGCGGCACACCCTCGCACAGCCACCGCCCGAGCGCCTGCGGCGAATCGGCGAAGGCGGCCATCACGCCCTCTTCCGGCAGTGGAATCTCGGGCCACTGCTGGGCGGGGCCGTTGATGATGATGCGCTCCGGTGGAAAGCCCGCCTCCAGCGCCCGCACCATCTCCGCACGGCTGATCACCTCGCCGTACATTCCCGCGGCCTTGCCCAGCGCCATCAGCGTGGGATGCGGATTGGTCTTGACGCTGTAGCCGAACCCGAGGGCCGGGCCCGACGCGGGGGCGTCTTCCACTGCCTGCTCGATGGCGGCGAACCTCGCGCGCGCGGTCCGCGGCAGAAGAACGCGCCGCGGCGTTTCCATCGAGTCGCTGGCCCCTTCGCCCAGGTCCCGCAGCAGCGCGGCGGCGATGGCCGGGGCGGGGGAGCGCACGCCCTTCTTCGCATCCTTCCCGTCTTCACTCTCACCCAGGCGGCGCGCCAGGTCGGGCATGCCGGAGGGATGCTTGGACCCCACGCTCCACTCGTCCACGGCTGCGCGCACGGCGGGAAGCGGATGGGTAAGCCGGACCGGCACCTCGATGACCACGCGGGTGAACTGCCGCCCCTGGAAGGTGCCCGCCACCGGCGTTCCCACTCCGGCCGCTTCGGCCAGCCGGGCGGGAAGGTTGTGGCCCGCGAAGCTGGCGGCGTGGATCCACGCGGGAAAGCGCGGGTTCCAGTCGATCAGGTGCAGGGTGCCGTCCGGCGCGCGGACGAACTCCAGCTCGGCGCCACCCGTCCATCCAAGGTCGGCGATCACCTCGCGAAGCGGCTCCACGAAGGCGGGATCCGGCTCCGACACCTTGCCCGCCCACGTCTTTCCCTCGTGCGTCTGCGAGTGCTTGCTCAGGTGCACGCAGTCCAGCAGCTCGCCCTGGTAGGCGCAGAGGGCCACGGATTCCTCGTTGCCCAGCACGTGCCGCTGCACGAAGAGCTGCTCCGTCCCCCAGATGTCGGAAAGTGACGCCCGCGCATAGCGGAACGAGGGCCAGTCGCGCGCACGCACCGCCTCGTAGTTGGGCCCCTTCACCCACACGCGCCAGCCGTGCTCTCGGCAAAAGGCGTGAAGGTCCCAGTCCGAGCGGTCGGCCAGGACGAAGTCGGGAATGCTGAGCGGAAGCTTCCCGGCGGCGCTGATGCTAGGCTTGGCCACGCGGGAGAGTGCTTCGGGCGGCGGGATGAACGCGCGGCTACGGTCGGAGAGGTTTTCCGCCAGCCACTGCACCTCCAGGTCCTGGCCCGGGAACCAGTATGCGCCACCGTCGAGCTTTTCCTGGATGGCGGCTTGGTAGACGGGAAGCCGAAGCTCCTTCCACGGGCGCTGCACCCACACGTCGTCGAAGACGTCGCTGTGAAGGCCGGAGCTTTCGATGGAATAGTCCACGCCCACCAGCCGGGCGTGCGGATACGCCTGGCGAAGGGACCGGGCCACGCCCAGCCCCGGCGAGGGATTGGGGCCGCTGTGCACACCGCTTAGATAGAATACAGGGCGAGAATCCGCCACCTGGCGCATTGTTTGGGCTCCACGAAGATTGAGAGAGAGAGAACGCAGGAAAGCGGGCGAGGCCGGCTCTTCGTGCCTTTTTATATTAAAGCAACTCCCATTCCCATCCCGCCGCAGAGTGCCACAAACGCTTGTAGCAGGAATGACGGCTCGCCGGGGCGCGCTTCAGCCCGGCTCGGCCGGTCGCAATCCGCGCTTTTGGAGGAAGCACCGGCTGTGGCCCGGCGGGTAGTCGTCGAGCGTTCCGAACACCTCGTAGCCCAGGGACTCGTAGAAGCCGGGCGCCTGGAAGCTGAACGTGTCCACGTGGGCGTTCCGGCAGCCGCGGGCGGCGGCCTCCGCTTCGGCGCGGGCCAGCAGCTTGTGCCCCAGCCCGCCTCCGCGCAGCGACTCGTGCACCCACAGGTGGCTGACGAACAGCCAGTTCCAGTGCGTGTAGCCCAGAAGGCCGCCCCGGATCGTTCCATCACCGTCGCGCAGCAGCAGAACCAGCCGCGCGGCGCCCTCGGGCTCCGCCTGGCTGTCGTTGTAGCCCACCAGGCCATTCACGACCGCGTTGATATCGTGTTCGGAGGGCTGTTCTTCGAGGAAGATGATGGTATCCGCCACGTTCAGCCCAGGAAGCGGCGTGCGACGCGGATGTAGCGCACGTCCTGCTCGTGCTCGGGAAGCGCCTCGGCGGCCGCGAGCAGCTTGCGGACGTGGCGGTGAAGGCGGGGCTCGCCCCAGCGGTAGCCGGTGGCGGATTCCGCGCTCGCGGTGTTTGCGTCGCGCGCGGCCTCGATCAGCGCCCGCGCCGCCGCCGCGTCGTACCCGGGATCGTCGCGAGGAGGCAGCCCGAAGTGGCCGGGCGGGACGAACCCCGAATCTTCTTTGACGAAAGCACGCGACATCGCTCCGTTTCTCCTTTCCACCGGCGGGGCATGAGCAAGAGCGTTGCCGCATCTTTCTCGTAGTTCCCGTCTCGGGTCGGGCCTCACGCAGAGCCGCAGAGACCGCAGGAAGAGAGAGGAGGGGCTCTCTCTGCGACTCCGCGTCTCTGCGTGATCCAAGAGCAGAGCCTGTGACGTGGGATTGCTGGCGCGCGCACCGGGCTTTTCGCTACAATCCCGCCTCGCGCCTACTCCAGATGGTGAAATGATCGTGATTCGGAACCTACTCCTCGCGTGGACGCTGGCGCTCTCCGCGTGCGCCCCCTCGATCATGCCGCCAGTGCGGACCGCGGGTGGGGATTCGTGCGGGGGGAGCGTGGGGCAGGGCGGGGTTCCCGTGCTCGCCTGGCACGGCTTCGCGGAGAATCCGCGGCCGGGCGAAGGCAACCTGACGGAGTCGTGGGTGCGGTACGACGAGACGCTGCGCTTTCTGGCGGACCAGGGATTCCGCTCCGTCTTTCCGGAAGATGCACGGCTGCCGGGCACCGACGGTGGACGGCAGGTGATCCTTACCTTTGACGACGGACGCAAGGAACAGCTGCGCGCCGCCGAGATGCTGGAGCGCCACGGCTTCCGCGGCATCTTCTTCGTCATTCCCCGGCGCACGCGCCCGGATTCGGACCCGCAGTTCCTGAACTCCGACGACGTTGCGCGGCTGGCGCGCGCCGGGCATCGCGTCTCGGCCCACGGCTACGAGCATCGCAGCCTGCCCGCCACGGGAACGGAGGTCGCCGGATCGCTCGTCCGCTCGCCGGGCACCATCGCGCGGAACGGCGGTGATGACAGGCTGGACTTCGCCTTTCCCTTCGGCCACTACACGCCAGAGATCGCCGACGCCATCGGCCGCGCGTACCGGCACCTGCACACCGTCAATCCCGGCTACTGGGACGGCCGGTCGGCGCTGCTGCCGCGCATGCTCATCATGAGCGACGTGGACCTGTCCACCTTCACCGAGTACCTGCTGGGCGGCGCAGCGTACGCGCCCGTGCTGCGCCCGCTCACGCCCGACGGCGCGGTGGCGGGAACCGCGACGTTCGTGGCCGAGGCGCCCCTTCCGGCGGACGCGCAGGTGTTCGCAATTTCCGCCGATGCCGAGGGGCGCAGCTACGTCGGGCATCCGCTGGGGGAGAACCTGCGGGTGAGCGGCGACACGGTGACGGTGGACCTGGCCGCGCACATGGCCCGCTACCACGGGCCGGGGCGCGGGGTGATCAGCTACGCCATCGTCAGCCGCCGGTGCGGGGGCATGCGCTACCTGTCGCCCGGCATCATGCATTGGATCCGCGATCCCGCGATGCCCCTGCAGCCCGTTCCCACGCCCGTCCGCCCCGAGACCGTCGTGCCCCGAAGCTGACGCTGAACGGCAAGTTTTCACACGGAGAACACGGAGGTCACGGAGGAGGGATGGATACGCCCTCCGCAGTTCCTCCGTGTTCTCCGTGCCCTCCGTGTGAGACCTGCTGTTGAAGTGATTCGAGGCGTGCGGCCAGGCCCAGCGCGTCCGCCGCCGCCGCGCCCGAAGCGGTGTTGTCGAAGATGCACCACACCTGCCGCCCGGCCGCCGCCTCCACGCGCAGCCGGGCGGCAAGCGCATCCAGATACGGCGGCTCGTACGCCGAGTAGTAGATGCGCGGCGAGCCGTGCAGGCGATAGTAGACGAGATCGGGCCATCCACCGGGCTCGGCCGCGGCGGGGACGCGCGCGGGATCGGCGGCGACGCGGGCGACCTGGAAGCGGGCGAGCAGGTCCGCGGCCTCGTCCCCGAACCAGGCGGGATGCCGCGGCTCACACGCGACCGCGAACGAGGAGCGGGCGCGCAGGGCGGAGAAGAACGGCTCCGCGACGGCGCCATCGAACTCCAGGCTGGGCGGAAGCTGCACCAGCAGGCATCCCAGGCGGTCGCCCAGCCCGCCGGCCTCCGCCAGGAACCCGTCCAGCAGCGCGTCCGCATCCCGCAGCCGCTGCCCGTGCGTGATCGTCTTCGGCAGCTTGATGGAAAAGAGGAAGCCGTCCGGCACGCTCTCCGCCCAGCGCGCGTAGGTGGACGGGCGATGAGGGCGATAGAACGAGGAGTTGATCTCCGCCGCGGAGAACCGGCCGGCGTATCGCTGGAGGTGGGTGCCCGTGGCGGGAAAGTGCTCCTGCTCCGTGCGCGGCAGCGTCCATCCCGCGGTGCCGACGCGGATCACGGGCCCGGGCGCCGGCGGGCCAGGTACGCGGAAAGGACCGTGTAGAAGATGGGATACGACAGCGACACCAGGACCAGCCACCCGGAAACGTGGGGAAACTGGTACGTCATCACGATCAGCACGCCCAGCCAGACGAAGGCACCCGCCAGCACCGGAATCCGCCACGGGCGGGGCGCCAGGTTGGGGTAGATGAACTTCACCGGCGCGATCGTCAGCACGGTAAGGATCAGCAGGAGCACCCCGTTCAGCATCGGACCGTGGAAGTGGTACGCGATCCCCGCGTACAGCGCCACCACGTTCCAGTAGGATGGGAACCCGAGGAAGAAGCCCCCCTCCTCGTCCTTGGCATCCTCGTTGGCGAACCCGAACAGCGACGCGATCAGCGCCGGGATGATCCACGCGGCGCCCGGTTCGGGCACCCACTCCATCCGCCACACCAGGAGCAGCGGCAGGAAGGTAAAGGTCAGGTAGTCGACGATGTCGTCGATCTTGCGGCCGTCGATGTTGGGCGCGAACCGCTTCACCTGCCACATGCGCGCGAACGGGCCGTCCGTGGCATCCACCAGCGTGGCGCCCGCAAAGAGCAGGAAGACGAGGCGCACGTCGGGGCGCGGACGGCACATCTCGGCCGCGGCCAGAAAGGCGAAGCCCACCCCGCACGCCGTGTAGACGTGCACGGCGTACGCGCGGAAGCGCTGCCCCGCGGTCGCACGCGGCTCCACGTCCACCATGCTCATTCGCGCCCCGGCCGGTCGTCGCCCGTGGCCGCCGCCTCGGCCTGCTCCTCGAGCATCTCGTCCGCTACCTCCGTGTCTTCGGGGCGCTCGGGCATGGGCTGCTGGCGGCGGACCGCCTCGGGCTCGTAGCTCAGCTCCACCAGCATGGGAAAGTGGTCGGAGCCCACGTAGGGCAGCCGCTCCAGGCTCACCAGACGGAAGTGGCCGGAGTGGAACACGTGGTCCAGCGGGTAGCGGAAGAGGGAGTTCTTGGCGTTGTAGCTGTTGTACAGCCCGCGTCCCACGCGCGGGTCCAGCAGCGCGCTCAGCCGCAGGAACAGCTCACTGCTGCGCGACCACGCCACGTCGTTCAGGTCGCCCGCGACCACCGTGGGCTCTTCGTCAGATTCGCCGATGGCCCGCCCGACGACGACGAGCTCGGCGTCGCGCGGGGTGGAGTCCTGGTCGCGCACCGGCTCGGGCGGGCGGGGATGCAGCCCGTGCAGAAGCACCACCGTGCCGTCCGGCAGCTCGAACCCGGTGTGCACGGAGGGAATGTCGTCCTGCACCAGGAAGTCCACGCGTGCGCCGACCAGCGGAAAGCGCGAGAGCAGGAGCAGCCCGTAGTAGTTCTCCTGCGGGTGGCGGATCACGTGCGGAAACTCGGCCGCCAGCGGCTCCAGCGCGCGCGCCCACTCGTCGTTCACCTCCACCAGCAGCGCGATGTCGGGGTTGGCGTCGCGCACCACCTGCGCCAGCCGCTCGTGCTGGTCGTTTTCCATCAGCACGTTGCTGATGAGCAGGCGAAAGCAGGTGCGGTCGTGCTTGGGCCGGGTGCTGCGCTGCACCTGCACGCGGGCCAGCGGCGTGTAGGGAAACACCTTGCGCCCCTGGTACACGAGGCACGCGACTAGCGCCGCGACGAACAGCCACTCCAGCGCGTGTCCGTCGAAGTAGAACACGCCGTACGCCGCGCCCGAAAGCGCCGCGACCACCGCGAGCTGAAGGCGGGGAAAGTCCCACATCCGCACGGACCAGTGCGGGCTGCGGCTGAAGCTGAGCGCGGTGGCCGCCACCGGCAGCACCCCCAGCCCCAGGACGACCCACCGGAGCACCGCCGTCACCGGCCCGCTCCCGCGTGCGAAACGGGCATCCCGAACCGCTGTTGGGAGTGATGATGGGACGCGGGAGCGAAGGTCACGTTCCGGTGTGGTGAAGGTGTAGCCTGTGCCCGGCCGGATGGACCAGGCGCTCAGGGTACTTCAATAGTGATACCACCCGGCTGCGCCGGTGCTACGCGGGATCCGCGTCCAAGGAGCGTCCAAGCTCTTGCAGCGATCCGACACTGGGCGGACGCGGTCGAAGTTCCCCCTTTCCCCTGCGCAGCGGGGGAGAGGGCCGGGGAGAGGGGGCTGCCGCGGCTGCACCGGCAGCCAGTCGAGCCTCGATCGAATTTCTCCCCTCTCCGCACAGCAGTTCCGTGCGGGGAGGGCCGGGGGAGGGGCCCACTACTTCGCCCTAGCCGAGGCCGCGGCCGGCTGCCGGAAGTACACCACTCTCCGCGCCTCGCGGATGCGTCCATCATCCACCCGCCCCTCCACGAGCTCGTACCCCAGCAGCGCGAACACCCGTCCGCGCAGGAAGAGCGGCCGGGCGTTGCCGTACCAGTCCACGCACGATGCGCGGCAGGCATCGTCCACGGACGCGGAGTCGTTCGCCGCCAGCGTTCCCAGCTCGTTCAGCCGGAACGCCTGGTTGCGCAGGTACAGGATGGAGGCCGATTCGTCGAACAGGTGCTCGTATCCCGGGCGTCCCGGCCCGCGGATGGGGAGCCCCAGCATTCCCGCATCCTCCGCCTCGGGCTTGTAGAAGAAGCCATGGCTGCGCAGCTCGCCCTGCGACGCATTCGGCCGGGTGTAGCGATGCACGAACTCCGGGACGCCGCCCAGGCGCACGCCGGAAAAGTGGAGATCGCGGCCGTCCGTTCCCACGATCACCGCGCCCGAGCCCATCGATTCGATGCGATCCACGCCGTGCGGAAACGCCAGCGTGGTCACCGCGCCGGTGCCCCGGTACGGCACGGCGAAGAGCGAGGCCGCGGGCGTGTCCGGCGGCCCGCCCCACCCCGCGCCAGCGCCGTACAGCAGGTAGTCGCCCACGAAGCGGTTCTGCAGGTCCTCGCCGTCACCCACGTCCGGAATGTCGCGGTACGCCGAGGCCGGCGCCGCCTGGCGCCCGGTTCCGAAGCGCCGCAGCGGCACGCGCATCAAAGCCAGGTCGCCCCCGGCCTTCTCGGAGTCCCACATCCCATCGCCCTCGCCTTCGGACGCCACCAGCACGTTCAGGTGCCCGTCGCCGCTTTCCAGGAAGGAGAACTGGTTCACCGGGCTGCCCTCCACCCGCAGCGCGCTGGGCGGCGACCCGTCCAGCGGCATCCGGTAGAGCACCGAGGGCGGCGGTTCGCCGTCCTCCACGTACAGGTCCAGCCCCGTCACCCACACGTACACCGAGCCGGGCGACACGTAGAACACGCGGCTTTCGTGGCCCGCCACCGCGGTCCCCTCGCACGCCAGCTCGCCACCTGAAAGATCGCAGACGGTAACGGTGTGGAGCACCAGGATTTCCCCCGCGGCCAACGGCGCGTCGGCGCGGTACACCTTCGTCGGCTGCATCACGGGCCGAAAATCGTCCTCGTCCACGTTCGGCTCCCACCGGCGGATGGCGGGAAACGACTCCATTGGGCTCTCGGGGTCGAGCGAGACCGGCGAGTAGAACACCAGCTTGCCGCCGACCAAGCGGCTAGCGTAGTTGTCCGACGAATAGTAGTCGTCGGCGCGCAGGTGCCACGTGGATCGATACGCCAGCTGCCCGTCTGGAAAGACCTGGAACAGCCCCACCTCCGTGCCGCCGCGTTCGTAGCTGTAGCCGAGCACGGCGATCACGTCCCCTGAGATCAGCATCTCGTCGTACCAGGCGCCACCGGGGTCCAGCCCGGGCGCGTACGCGTCCACCGCCGACACGGGCGTCAGGCTGTCGTCCCCGATGCGCACGGTGAACAGTCGCCCGCGCCGCAGGATGATCAGGAAGTCCCGGTACGTCTTTACGATGCCGCCCTCGTCTACGCCGGCGTGCTGCACGTTGGTGACGGATTCCGCCCCGTGCCCCGCCACCCCCATCGCCACGCTCTCCAGATTCAACGCGGGGGGCGCGGCGGCCGGCTCACCAGGCGCGGACGGCGGCGGGGCCATCGGGGGCGGCGGCAGGATTGGCACCGGGGGCGGGACAGGCTCCCCCGCCGTCCGCCGGACGAATCGCACGAGGTCACGCTCTGACCGGAAAGGCCGCAGCGTCTGGTGCGACGGGGGCGAGGCCGCAGAAGCCGGGTCGGGGGTCGGGGCGCAGGCGGCAACGCCGAGGATCAACGACGCGCTCAGAACAGATGCCAGGGTGGTCTTCCGCATGGCCGGCGGGGGTTGGATCTGCAGATGGATGGGAAGGTCCCGCCAATATGCATGGCACACCGCACGACGCACCAGCAGGACGACGCGTCACCCGATCGACTCGCCGATTGCACGCGCTGTCATCCCGAGGAAGCGGCCACACCGTACCGTGACGCGTGCACTGAACCATGCAGCGACTGAGGGATCCGCCACACACCTGGCGACCCGCCCCACGACCTCCGCCACACCGATGCTCGCGCGGAGTTCCGGACGCGCCACATGGCCGAACTCGCGCCATGGCCAGCCAGTCTGCGAAGGCAGACTTCGTGTGGTTGTTGCAGCGAATTCATTCGCCCGCCGGGCGGAGCTTCCGCCGGAGTGTGTGGCGGATCCTTCAGTCGCTGCAAGCGGTGGTGTGGATGCAGGTTGCGCGTGGCCGCTCCTTCAGGATGACAGCCTCCGGCTGCCGCTCGACAGCTAGCCGTCGACGAGAGCCTGGAGCTTCTTGGGGGCGATCATGCAGTAGGACTGGACGATCTGCTCGCGCAGCTCGTCATCGCCCAAGCCGTCGATGACGATGCCGATCCATCCCTTCACGCCCACGTAGGGAGGCACGAAGTAGGTATCGGGATCGGAGCGCACCAGCAGCTGCTGGATGCCGACAGGCGCGGGGCACCACACCGCCACGCGGCCGTCGCGATGGTGGTCGTTCGCGAACATCGCGAAGATCTTCTTGCGGACGCGGAAGGTGGGCGCACCCCAGGCCTCCTGCTCGGTGGTTTCGGGGAGGGCCAGGCAGATGGCCCGCAGGCGGCTCAGGGGATCGGTGCTCATGGGGCGGATGCTCTCCAGTCGTGGTGGAACGCGGAAGTTGCCCGCGCGCCGCAGGGTAGGCGGACGGGGTTCCGGGCGCAACCGGGCGCACACTTGCCCGCGCACCTGCTTTCATCGTATGTTTTTCCGTTGCGGGCCCACCTGGACGCACATCCTGAGCGGGGCTCAGTCCAAACGGTGGCGGGAAGCTAGTCGAGTTCAGCCACCGTTCTTATTTGCACCGGCCGCGGGCACGCCCGCGCTGAGATAAAGACCCACCGATGGAAATTCTGCTGATCGTCCTTGGGGCGGTCGTGGGCGCCGCCGCCGGCTTTTTCGGCGGACAGTCCGTGATCCAGTCGCGCCTGCGCGCATCGCGCGCCACCGCCGAAGACGAGGCCACCCGCATTCGCGCCACCGCCAGGCAGGAGGCGGAGCAGGAGGCGGACCGCCTTCGCACGGCCGAAGTGCTGAAGGGGCGCGAAGAAGCGCTTCGCAGCCGCGAGGCGTGGGAGCGCGAAGAGGCGAAGCGCCGCGACGAGATGGACCGGCTGGAGCGCCGGCTGCAGGAGCGCGGCGAAATGCTGGACCGAAAGCTCCACCAGCTGGAGGAAAAGGTCGAGGCGCAGGACCGCCGCGCCCAGGCCCTGGCCCAGCGCGAGAAGCAGGTGGAGGTCGACGCGCAGTCGGTGCACGGGCGCCTGGCCGAGGTGCAGCACCGCCTGGAATCGCTCGCCGGCCTGTCGGCCGACGAGGCGCGCCGCACGCTGATGCACGACCTGGAAGAAGAGGCCCGGGCCAGCGCCGCGCAGCGCATCCGCGAGATCAAGGAAGAGGCCCGCCGCGACGCCGACCGCGAGGCCAAGAAGATCATCTCGCTCGCCATCCAGCGCATCGCCGCCGACCACACGGCCGAGACCACGGTTTCGGTCGTCGCGCTGCCGTCGGACGAGATGAAGGGGCGCATCATCGGCCGCGAGGGGCGCAACATCCGCGCATTCGAGCAGGCCACGGGCATCGACGTCATCATCGACGACACGCCCGAGGCCGTGGTGCTCTCCGGCTTCGACCCCATCCGCCGCGAGACCGCCCGCATCGCCCTGGAAAAGCTGGTGGGCGACGGGCGCATCCACCCGGGCCGCATCGACGACGTCGTCGCCAAGGCGCGGCTGGAGGTGGAGAAGGGGATGCGCGAGGCGGCCGAAGAGATCATGTACGAGCTGGGGATCCACGGCGTGCATCCCGAGATCGTCAAGGTGCTGGGACGGCTGAAGTTCCGCACCTCGTACGGGCAGAACCAGCTGCTGCACGCCAAGGAAGTGGCCCTCCTGGCCGGCAACATGGCCTCGGAGATGGGCTTCGACGCCACCATGGCCAAGCGGATGGGGCTGCTTCACGACGTGGGCAAAGGGATGACCCACGACCACGAGGGCACCCACGTGGAGCTGGGCTACAACCTGTGCAAAAAGTTCGGCGAGCCGCCGCAGGTGCTGAACGCCATCAAGGCGCACCACGACGAGGAGCCGCACCTGTTTCCCGAGTCGTTCCTGGTCACCGCGGGCGACGCCATCAGCGGCTCGCGCCCGGGCGCCCGCCGCGAGATGTTCGAAACGTACGTCAAGCGGCTGGAAAAGCTGGAGGAGATCGCTACGTCGTTCCCGGGGGTGGAGCGCTGCTTTGCCATCCAGGCAGGCCGCGAGCTGCGGGTGATGGTGACGCCGGAAGCGGTGTCGGACGAGGAGATGACGCGCCTCAGCGAAGACACGGCGCGCCGCATCGAGGCGGAGCTGCAGTACCCGGGGCAGATCAAGGTGGTGGTGATCCGCGAGACGCGAGCGATCGACTTCGCGCGCTGACGCGCCGGTCGATAGATTGCGGCCCGCCGGGCCGGGCGGGGGCACGGTTCGCCGTGCCCCCGCCGCGTTTTTCCGGAGGCACAGAGGCACTCTGTCATCCTGAGGCCCAGGCGCGCCGGACTCGCCCGGTCGCAGGGCTTCGCGGGCCGAAGGATCCAGCGGCGGACACATGCAAGCCTGGGCGCGGCAGCGGTCTCGGCATCCGGGGCCTCGGCTGCCGTGGGGCCCTCACCCGGCCGCGCTGACACGCGTGCCACCCTCTCCCACAAACAGCGTGGGAGAGGGGTACACCCCAGGGTCGAGGCATGGGTGGGCAGGTTTGGGCGCTCGGGCCGGGGCCCCCCATCCCCAGCCCTTCCCCCGCAAACTGCGCGGGGGAAGGGAGCCAGTTCAGCGCGCGGAGCCAGCCGAGCGCGATCGAATTCTCCTCTCCCCCATGGGGTTTATGGGGGAGAGGCCGGGAGAGGGGGGCGGCTGCGGCATGCGCCAGTGTCAGCCCGATCCGGCAGCAGTTCTCCCCCTCTCCCGCTTGCGGGAGAGGGGGCCGGGGGGAGAGGGCAGCCGGGGACTGCGCCGGACCGGCCGAAGCGCACCATTTGCCTTGGTCGCTGCGCCACCGCCGAGGCCTCGGGTCCGGTGACCGCTGCCGCGCCCCGGCTGAGAAGTGTCCGCGGCTAGATCCTTCGGCCCGCGTGGAGCGATTTGCGGGCAAGTAAGGTGCGCTTGGGCCTCAGGATGACAGGGTCCTGTGTGTGGTTACGGATAATGGGCGGGGGGCAGGACCGGACCGGGGCAGGGCTCCAACACGGAACGAAGCACAGGTGAGAATTCTCTTCGTCGCAGACGTCATCGGCTCGCCGGGGCGGCGCACGCTTACGCAGCTGGTGCGTCTCGTTCGCAAGGACGTGAACGCCGACCTCGTCGTGGCCAACGGCGAAAACTCCGCGGGCGGGTTCGGCATCACGCCGGAGATCGTGCGCGAGTTCCTGGACGTGGGCGTCGACGTGATCACCACCGGCAACCACGTGTGGGACAAGAAGGAAATCCTGCCTCTGCTCAAGACCGAGCCGCGGCTGCTCCGTCCCCACAACTACCCGCCCGGCAACCCGGGCCGGGGCTCCGTCGTCGTGGAATCCAACGGCGTACGCGTGGCGGTGCTCAACCTGCAGGGGCGCACCTTCATGTCGCCCATCGACGACCCCTTTCGCGCCGCCGATGCGCTGCTGGCGGAGCTGAAGGGGCAGGCGGACGTGGTCGTCGTGGAGTTCCACGCAGAGGCGACGAGCGAAAAGCAGGCGTTCGCGCGCTACCTGGACGGCCGCGTGGCCGCCGTGGTGGGCACCCACACGCACGTGCAGACCGCCGACGAGCGAATCCTTCCCAAGGGCACGGCCCGCATCACCGACCTGGGGATGACCGGGGGGATGGACGGCATCATCGGGATGAAGTGGGAGCTGTCCGTCGAGCGCCAGCTGACGCTCACCCGCGGCGAGCGGCTGCAGCCGGCGGACGGCGACCTGACACTGCAGGGCGCCGTGGTGGACGTGGACCCCGCGACCGGGCTTGCGAGGTCCATCGAGCGGGTGAACGTTCCCTACGAGCGCGTGCTCCAGGGCGAATTCAAAAAGAAATAGCGTGGCCAGGATCATCGACGGGGCAGCCATCGCGCGCGACATCCGCGCCGAGGTGGCGGCCGAGGTAGCGCAGCTTCGCGCGGCGGGCACGGTTCCCGGGCTGGCGGTGGTGCTGGTGGGCGCCGATCCCGCCAGCGAGGTGTACGTGCGCAGCAAGGCCCGGGCGTGCCAGGAGGCAGGCATGCTCTCGCGCGTCCTTCACCTGCCGGCGGAAACGTCCGCCGACGAGCTGACGGGCACCATCGACGGCCTGAACGCCGATCCCGACATCCACGGCATCCTGGTGCAGCTTCCCCTGCCGCCGCACCTGAACAGCAAGATGTTCCTGGAGCGGGTGAGCCCCGCCAAGGACGTGGACGGCTTTCACCCCACCAACGTGGGCCGCGCCTTCGTGGGCGATCCCACCGGCTTCGTTCCCGCGACGCCCGAGGGGATCATGGAGCTGCTGCGGCGCGAGCGCATCGACACGCACGGCAAGCACGTGGTGATCGTCGGACGCAGCCTGATCGTCAGCAAGCCGCTCGCTTCGCTGCTGATGGCGCCCGGGCCCAACGCCACGGTCACCCTCTGCCACCGCCATACGGTAGACCTGGGGCAGCACACCCGAATGGCCGACATCCTCGTCGTCGCCGTCGGCAAGCCGGGGCTGATCACCGCCGACATGGTGAAGCCCGGCGCCGTGGTCATCGACGTGGGCGTCACCCGCGTGGACGATCCCGGGTCGCCCAAGGGCTACTCGCTGCACGGCGACGTGGACTTCCAGGCGGTGGCGGAAAAAGCCTCCGCGATTACGCCCGTTCCCGGCGGCGTGGGGCCCATGACCATCGCCATGCTGCTGCGCAACGCGTCGACCGCGGCGCTGCGCGCGCACGAGCGGCGCAACGCCCGCAAGCCGGCGGGGGCACGGTGAGCTGGGACCTCTTCAGCTCCGCCGCGGCGGACAAGAAGCCGGGGCTGAACGAAACGGCCAACGAGGACGTGGCGCGCCGCGTGGCCGCCCGCCAGGCCGACGCGGGGTTCCTGGACGACGACGCGGACGATTTCGCTCGTCCATCCCCGCGCCGCGCCCCGGAGGGTGGATGGACCCCGTCCACGCTGAACGCGGCCGCGCGGCACCTGATCGAGGGGATGTTCCCCGCGCTCTGGGTGTCGGGCGAGGTGAGCAACTTCACCAAGGCACGCTCCGGGCACTGCTACTTCACCCTGCGCGACGCCGGCTCGCAGATCCGCTGCGTGATGTGGCGCGACGATGCGCGGCGGCTTCCCACGCAGCCCACCGAGGGGATGGAGGTGCGTGCCCTGGGGCGCCTGACCATCTATGAGGGGCGCGGCGAGTTCCAGCTGTCCGTCGCCGAGCTGGAGGCCAGGGGCGAGGGGCTGTGGAAGCTGGCCTTCGACAAGCTGCGGACCAGGCTGGAGGTGGAGGGCCTCACCTCGCCCGTCCGCAAGCGCCCGCTGCCGCCCTACCCGGCGTGCGTGGGCGTGGTCACCTCGTCCGCGGGCGCGGCGCTCCACGACATCGTTTCCGTCATCCGCCGCCGCGCTCCGTGGACCCGCATCGTCCTTTCCGCCGCGCGCGTGCAGGGCGAGGGCGCGGCGGAGGAGGTGGCGCGCGCCATCCGCCTGATCGCCCGCGCCGGCTGCGCCGACGTGCTGATCGTGGGGCGGGGCGGGGGATCGACGGAAGACCTGTGGGCCTTCAACGAAGAGGCCGTCGCGCGCGCCATCGCCGAATCGCCCGTGCCCGTGATCTCCGCGGTCGGCCACGAGACGGATTTCACCATCGCCGACCTGGTGGCCGACCTGCGCGCCCCCACCCCCTCCGCCGCCGCCGAGGCCGCCGTGCCGGACCGGGTGTCGCTGGCCCGCGGGCTGGCGGACCTGCGCGAGCGGATGCTGCGCTGCACGCGCGAGCGGGTGGACAACAGCCGCGAAAGCCTGTTCGAGGCGCGGCTGGACCTGGGTGACGCGGGCGACCGCATCGTCGCCGCGCGGCGCGAGCGGGTGGCGGGGATCGCCGGGCGGCTGCACGCCCTTTCCCCGTTGTCGACGCTGGCCCGCGGCTTCGCCGTGCCGCTGGACCCGTCCGGCCGCGTGCTGCGCCGGGTCGGCGACTTCCGCCCCGGCCAGGAGTTCCGGCTTCGCCTGGCGGACGGCTCCGTCCAGGCCCGTGTCCGAGACGACCCCGCCGCTTGATCCAATCCCGGAGGGACGACGGACCTTCGTTTACGGTGTGCACTTGTGCGCCGGACGGGAATCGTGCATCCTCGTGCACGCCACGCCGTCCCTGATCCATCAATGTTGTCTCGATGACCGCGTACCGCCCCGAAAATCCGCTGATCGTGCAGGGCGACCACACCGTGCTGGTGGAGGTCGACAACCCGCGCTATCCCGAAGCCCGCGACCGGCTTGCGCGCTTCGCGGAACTGGTGAAGTCGCCCGAGCACATCCACACCTACCGCGTAAGCCCGGTCTCGGTGTGGAACGCCTGCTCCGTGGGCGTGGACGCGGACGACATCACCGCCACCCTGCGCGACCTTTCCAAGTACCCGGTTCCTGGGCACGTGGAGACGTCCGTTCGCGACCTGGCCTCGCGGTACGGGCGCCTGACGCTGCGCCGCGACGCCGACGGGCTGGTGCTGGAGGCGGCGGACGATCTCCTGATGGAAGAGGTGTCGCGCCGCGCCCGGGTAGAGGCGCTGCTGGGGGAGCGGCTTTCGGCGACGGCCTTTCGTGTGTACCCCGACGACCGGGGACGGCTGAAGCAGGAGCTGGTGAAGGCGGGCTATCCCGCCGAGGACCTGGCGGGATACACCCCGGGCGAGCCGCTGGCCATCGACCTCCGCTCCGTGACCCGCGGAGGAGCCGAGTTCGGACTTCGCGAGTACCAGCAGAGCGCCGCGGCGGCCTTCCATGCATCGGGCACGGCGCGTGGCGGCTCGGGGGTGGTGGTGCTTCCCTGCGGCGCGGGCAAGACCATCGTGGGGATGGCGGCCATGGCGCAGGTGGGCGCCTCGACCCTCATCCTGACGACGAGCGTCACCTCGGTCCGCCAGTGGGTGAGGGAGCTGCTGGACAAGACCTCGCTTCACGAAGACCAGGTGGGCGAGTACAGCGGCGGCACCAAGGAGGTGCGGCCGGTGACGGTGGCCACGTACCAGATCCTCACCCACCGCAACGGCAAGGAGGCGGATTTCACGCACCTGAAGCTGTTCGACGAGCGCGACTGGGGGCTGATCGTGTACGACGAGGTGCACCTGCTTCCCGCGCCCGTCTTCCAGGTGACCGCCGGGCTGCAGGCGCGCCGCCGGCTGGGGCTTACGGCCACGCTGGTGCGCGAGGACGGCCACGAAGACGACGTGTTCGCGCTGATCGGCCCCAAGAAGGCCGACGTGCCGTGGAAGGTGCTCGAAGGCCAGGGGTGGATCGCCAGCGCCACCTGCACCGAGGTGCGCGTACCCATGTCGCGCGACGTGCGGATGAAATACGCCATCGCCGACCGGCGCGAACAGTTCCGCATCGCCTCCGAGAACCCCGCCAAGGCCGAGGTGGTGCGCGCCATCCTCCAGCAGCACGAGGGCGAGCCGGCGCTGGTCATCGGCATGTACCTGGACCAGCTGAAGGAGATCGCGAGAGACCTGGATGTGCCCATCCTGACGGGATCGACCGGGCAGGCGAAGCGCGACCGCATCTACGCGGACTTCCGCGATGGAAAGATCCCCGTGCTGGCCGTCTCCAAGGTGGCCAACTTCGCCGTGGACCTTCCCGACGCGTCGCTGGCCATCCAGGTCTCCGGCACCTTCGGCTCGCGGCAGGAAGAGGCGCAGCGGCTGGGGCGCATCCTTCGGCCCAAGGCGGGCGGCAACCAGGCGCATTTCTACACGCTCGTCTCGCACGAAACGGTGGAACAGGAGTTCGCGATGAATCGCCAGCTGTTCCTGTGCGAGCAGGGATACGAGTACCACATCGCCGACGCGGACGAGGTGCTGCGGTGAAGTACTTTCCCACCGACTGGAGCGAGGCGCTGGACCAGCTGCCCCGCTACCTGGCCCTTTCGCCCGGCGCGCGCCGGGTGGTGCTGGCGATGCGGCCGTCCCAGGGCGCCGGCCCCACGGCCCTCGGTCCCTTTCGCGACGAGCTGCTGGACTCGGAGTTCGTCGTTCCCAAGGGCTCCGGGGCCACCGTGGTCCCGGCGGACGAAGTCCGGGTGCTCCACACCATGCTGCGCGCGGCCGACCGCCGCCGGCTGTGGGACGATCCGTCTCCCGGCGCGCTGATGGGATACCTGGAGGAGCACTTCACGACGGAGGAGATGCTCGCGACATCCGGGTCGCGAGGGTGGAACTTCGCCGCCGACCGCGCCGACCTGATGCACACCGTCACTTCCGTGGAGTGGGTCGAAACCTTCCTTGCCGCCGATACCCGGAAGGCGGCGACGGCGTGGGAGGCGGCACACGCGGCCCGGAGCGAGCGCCGGCGGTTCGATGATCACCATACCTGGGTGGCCACACGCCGGGTCGTCCAGACCCTGCTGGCGGCCCCCGCGCCGGTTCCGCTGGCGAGCCTGGCCGAGCACGTGCCCGATCTGCAGACCATGGACGTGGCGATGGGGCTGGAGGCCGCGCTGCGCTACCTGCTCGTCTTTCTCTCCCTGCGCGGGCCCGAGTCCGAGCCGGTGGTGTGGGTGTGGCCGCAGGTGCGGGCGCGGCTGGGCGCGCCGCCCCCGGGGCGCCCGGAGCCGATGGAGCCGGCGGAAAGCTTCGAAGCCGCGTGGCTGATGGAAGACATGACCGCCGTGCTGGCGCAGGCCGCGGGTGAGCCCATCCGGCTGCGCGGCACCGACCAGGCCATCTTCGCGGCGGCCCGCAAGGCCATCGAGGAGCGGCTGATCACCGTTCCGAACTGGATGGGGATCAACGCTCTCGAAGCGGAAAAGCGGGTGGAGCACGCCGCCGATGTCCTGCGGCTGGCCGGGTACGCGCGGAGAAGCGGCCGCTCGGGCCAGGACCTGTCGCTGGAACCCACGAAGGCGGGGATGGAGTGGCTTTCCGCGTCTACCCGGGACCGCCTGGCCGCCCTGGTAGACCAGTTTCGCGCGTCCAAGGCCCGCAGGCCGAACACCTGGTACGAGGAGGAAGGTCTGGAGTTCTTTCCGGTGCGGCTCAGCGTCGACCTTCCCAAGACGCTGGACTTGCGGAAGTGGCTGACGGACTCGTTCCTGGCCCTTCACGGCGAACCCGTGCGCATCGTCGACTTCCTGGCGTACGCCTCCGAGAGGGAGAACCCGTTTCTCGAGGCCGTTCGCGAGGGCACGCCGCTGCGGATCCCGTGGCACGGCCGCCGCCCGGCGCGGCACGACTGGGAGCGGCTGTGGGGACAGATCCTCCTGGAGTTCCTCAACGAGCGCCTGGCGCCACTGGGGGGAGCGCGGATGGGCCGCACCGCCGACGGCTGGCTGACGTTCGTGCTGACCGATGCCGGGCGCTATCTGCTCGGTGCGGCGAAGACGTTCGAGTACGGCACCGACGCGCAAGCGGAGGTGATCGTGCAGCCCAACTTCGATGTCGTGTTCCTGGCGGCAGATCCGCGGCTGGAGGCGCAGTTCGCGCGGCTGGCCCAGCGCGTGGGCACCGGGCCGGGGGTGATGTTCCGCCTGACGCGCGCCTCCGTGCTGGCCGCGGCGGAGACCGGGATCAGCGCGGCGCAGCTGCTCGACACCCTGCGCGCCGCGTCGTCGCGCGCGCTGCCCGCCAACGTGGAGCGCCAGGTGAGCGACTGGCTGGGCGCCGTCCGGCGGGTTCAGCTTCGTCCTACGCTGCTGCTGGAATGCCCCGATCCCGAGACGGCGGCGCGGGCGATGTCCGCGGCCGGAAAGCAGGTTCGCGCCATCACCGACACGGTGCTGGAACTGCCCGGCGCGACGACCAAGGACCGCAACGCGCTGGTGAAGAAACTCCGCGCGCAGGGCGTGTTCGTCAGCTGACGGAGGAATCGTGGCGGGTCACGCGGAGGCGGGGAGGAACGCGGAGGAACGGCGGAATTGTCGCGTCCTCCGCGTTTTCGCGTCAGGCGGGGCTGTGTGGACTGGAACCGCGGGGTGCGGGGCCGTATTCTTCCCGCATCCGGACCATGCAGGCGAACGAAGGAGAGCATCGGTGGTGATGATGGAAAGCGCGACGCAGGAGAATCCCAGCTTCGAAGCCGCGTTGAACCGGCTGAACGAGATCGTGGGCCGCATCGAGGGCGAGTCGCTGG
The DNA here is from genome assembly GCF_036388275.1 of Longimicrobium sp. Taxonomy (NCBI): domain Bacteria; kingdom Pseudomonadati; phylum Gemmatimonadota; class Longimicrobiia; order Longimicrobiales; family Longimicrobiaceae; genus Longimicrobium; species Longimicrobium sp. Next base: position 17,649 of record NZ_DASVSF010000011.1, on the reverse strand, counting down.
AGCTGGACGACTCGCTCGCGCTGTTCGAGGAAGGCGTCCGCCTGCTCCGCCACGCCGAGGGCGTCCTGGAGGGCGCTGACCACCGCATCCGCCAGCTGCTGGACGATGGAAAGGGCGGGCACCGCTTTGAAGACGTGCCCGAGCAGCCGTGACGGATTCCCGGACGGACGCGGCCGCGGAGTTCGACCTCGGCGCGTTTCTGGAGCGCGAGCGGGAGCGCATCAACGCGGTGCTGAACGGCGTCGCCCCTACGCTGGCGGAGGGCGCGCCGGCCGCGCTGCGCGAGCCCGTGCTGTATGCGCTCGCCACCCCGGGCAAGCGCCTGCGCCCTATCCTCTGCGTATCCGCCTGGCGCGTCGTCCACCCGGGAGAGACGCCGGACGCCGTCTACCGGCTGGCGTGCGCGCTGGAGATCGTGCACACCTACTCGCTGGTGCACGACGACCTGCCCTGCATGGACGACGACGCGCTACGCCGCGGCCGGCCGACGGTTCACGTCACCTTCACCCCCGGCGCGGCCCTGCTCGCCGGCGCCGCGCTGATCCCCGCGGCCGTCCGCGTGATGGACGATGCGGCTCGCGAGATGGAACTCGATGCGCCAGCGCGCGGACGCCTGGCCGCCGAGCTCTGCCGGGCGGGCGGGGCGCTGGGAATGGTGGGCGGCCAGCTGCTGGACCTGGAGGGCGAGGCATCGGGAACGGTGGATGCCGACGGCCTGGAGCGCATCCACCGCCACAAGACGGGCGCCCTGCTCGCCGCGTCGCTGCGCATCGGCGCGCTGGCGGCAGGGGTGGACGATGCGCGGCTGGAGGCGCTGACGGAGTACGGGCGCGAGCTGGGGCTGGCGTTTCAGATCGTGGACGACGTGCTGGACGTCACCGCCAGCGACGACGCGCTCGGGAAGACGCCGGGCAAGGACGCGGAGGCGGGCAAGGCCACGTATCCCTCGCTCTTCGGTCTGGACGGGGCGCGGGAGATGGCGCGCCAACGGGTGAGCCGGGCGCTGGATGCATTGCGCCGGGGGGGCATCCGCTCGCCGGAGCTGGAGGCGCTGGCCGCCTTCGTCCTGGAGCGCGACCGGTGAACGAGCTGCGCGAGTTCTTTGAACCCGTGGTATCGTGGAACCCGCCGCTCGCCCTGGCGCTGCTGGCGATGTTCACGGCGCAGGGCTTCAAGTTCGTTCGCGCGTTCTTCACCCGCCGCCGCCCTGATTTCACCCGGCTGATCGGCACGGGGGGAATGCCGTCCGCGCACTCGGCATCCGTGACGGCGCTGTCGACGGCGGTGGGCATCGGCCACGGGTGGAACACGCCGCTGTTCGGCGCGGTCGCGTTCTTCTCGTTCGTGGTGATGTACGACGCCACGGGCATCCGACGCGCGGCGGGCAACCAGGCCCGCGCCCTCAATCGCCTCGTGGACGACCTGCGCCACCACCACACCATCGACAGCGAGCGCTTAGCGGAGCTCCTGGGCCACACGCCGCTGGAGGTGCTGGTCGGCGCCCTGTACGGAGCTCTGCTGGCATTTCTCCTTCACCCGTGACCCTCCCGATGAACCTCTCCGCCGCTTGGACCATCCGCAGCGCGCTCCTCCTGGCTGCGATCGCGAGCGTGGGCGTACGGCCCGCGGCGGCGCAGCAGGCCGACACGGCACGCATCACCACAGCGCTGTGGACCGCCTGTCCGGGTGCGGAGTTGAGGATGACGGTGCAGGGCGAAGGCCGCGTGCGGGGAGAGTGCGGCCGGGTAGCGGATGGACGGCTGCTCGTGACGACTCGTTCCGGGGAACGGGAAGTTGCGCTGGTCGCGGTCGATTCGCTGTGGGTGCGCCGGTCGTACACGCCGGAGCTGACCATTGGGCTTGCCCTGCTCGGCAGCGTGGCCGCCGGGCTGTACGCCGACAGGACGCGCGAGGAGGGCTGTCTCAACCCGCTGGGGTGCCGCGGCGAGCATAACTCCACGGTGATCAAAGCCGCGGCGGCGGGCGGAGTCGGGGGAGGCATCGTCGGGGTGGTGATCGGCCCCCGGTTCTGGCGCTGGGTGCGCGCGATCCCCATCAAGGAGCCATGATGAGTTGCAGATCCATGACGACGTTTCTCACCGTGCTGGCAGCCATCGTCCCGGCGCTGCTCGTGGCCACGCCGGCTCGTGCGCAGTTGCCCGACACTTCGGCCATCACCACGGCGCTGTGGACCGCCTGTCCAGGCGCGCGGATCCGGGTGGCGGCGGGTGACAGCCTGGTGCAGGGCCGTTGCGGGCCAGTGCGGGACGGCAGGCTCATCGTGACCTCCGCCGGCGGCGAGCGGGCGATCCAACTGGTGCAGATCGACACCGTGTGGCTGCGGCGCCGGGCGACGGGGCGGGGGGCTGCCGTCGGGGCCGTGGTCGGAGGGGTGGCGCTGGGGCTGCTCGGGTTGGGGGCGGGCCACGGCCTGTGCGAGCAGCCGAACGGCTGCGGGAGCGAGCCCTACCAGATCGCGGCGGTGGCGGCGTTCACGGGCGTTCTCGGCGGTTCCCTCACCGGCGGGTTCATCGGATACAACGTCACCGCCTGGAGCCGCCGCTACCCCAGGTAATCCGGGCTCGGATGGTGCGCCTGGGGCGCAGGATGACAGATTCCGCCGCCGGTCCGGGATGCACACTCGGGCTCCGGGTACGCACGGCACTGGCGCCCTTCCCCCGCGGCAGTTTGCGGGGGAAGGGCTGGGGATGGGGGGCCCCCGAGGCCGCACCAAACTCCGTCGACCCTCTCCGGTAGTCCTCCCGCACCTCACCTCACCCGTAGCACCACCCGAACTCCACCTCCGCGGGCCGCTATTGACGGCCCGCCCTTTGCTTTGTACGATAAAGTGAGCAGCGGGACCTACCGAACCGGGCGTTCTCACGGCGATTCCCGCCCAACCCGGTGCAAAGGTTGGCCGAGCGGCGCTCAGCAGATAAATTGGACGAGGTCGGCGTGAGATTCCGGGCTGGCCATCCTGACCGAATCAGAACGAGGAGCCGCAAGTGGCGCTTCTGGATAGAATAAAGAGCCCCGACGACGTTCGCGCGCTCCCCGAGGGCGAACTTCCCGCGCTGTGCGGCGAAGTGCGCGACCGCATCATCGACGTGGTCTCGCGCCACAAGGGCGCCCACTTCGGCAGCAACCTGGGCACGGTGGAGCTTACCGTGGCCCTGCACCGCGTGTTCGACACGCCGCGCGACCAGCTGATCTGGGACGTGGGCCACCAGGCCTATCCCCACAAGATCCTCACCGGGCGCAACGACCGGATGGAATCCATCCGCAAGCGCCACGGGCTGTCGGGCTTCCTGCGCCGCGACGAAAGCGAGTACGACGTCTTCGGCGCCGGGCACGCGGGCACCTCCATCTCCGCCGCCGTGGGCGTGGCCGCCGCCCGCGACATCAAGGGCGAAGACTACGAGGCCATCGCCATCATCGGCGACGGCAGCATGACGTGCGGGCTGCCGTACGAGGCGCTCAACAACGCCGGCCACACCGACCGCGACCTGATCGTGGTCCTGAACGACAACGAGATGTCCATCTCCCCCAACGTGGGGGCGCTGCACAAGTACCTGGGCATCCACAAGCGCGTCACCGACGTGCGCACCTCGCCGCTGTACAACCGCATCCGCGACGAGGTGAAGCGCATCGTGCACGCGGCGCCGCGGCTGGGCACCGTGGGCGAGATGGTGGAGCACTTCGCCGTTCGCGCCGACGACGCGCTGAAGGGGATGTTCGTTCCCGGCATGCTCTTCGAGGAGCTGGGCTTTCGCTACGTGGGGCCCGTGGACGGGCACGACATCAACGCCCTGGTCCGCACCTTCGAGCAGGTGAAGCGGATGAAGGGCCCGCGCCTGGTGCACGTTCTGACCACCAAGGGCAAGGGCTTCGCCCCGGCCGAGGCCGACCAGGTGAAGTGGCACGCCGCGGCCCTGTTCGACAAGGAAACCGGCGCGCCGCTCAAGAAGTCCGCCGCGGGCGGGATGCCGCGCTTTCAGCAGGTGTTCGGCGAGGCGCTGACGGAGCTGGCCCGCGAGGACCAGGACGTGGTCGCCATTACCGCCGCCATGGCGACGGGGACGGGAACGGACATCTTCGAGAAGGAGCACCCCGACCGCTTCTTCGACGTGGGCATCGCCGAGGGGCACGGCGTCACCTTCGCGGCCGGGCTGGCGACGCAGGGCATCAAGCCCGTCGTGGCCATCTACTCGACCTTCCTGCAGCGCGCGTTCGACTCCATCGTGCACGACGTGGCGCTCCAGGACCTGCCCGTCATCTTCGTGATGGACCGCGCCGGCATCGCGGGCGACGACGGGGCCACGCACCACGGCGGCATCGACATCGGCTACATGCTGTCGATCCCGGGAATGACCGTCACCGCGCCGCGCGACGCCGACGAGCTGATCGGGCTGATGAAGACGGCGCTGTCGTGGGACCGCGGCCCGTTCTCCATCCGCATCCCCCGCGAGCTGGTGCCCGCGCTGCCCAAGCCGGTGGCGGAGATTCCCGCCATCCCGCACGGCACCTGGGAGACGATGCGGCAGGGGCGCGACCTGGCCATCCTGGCCACCGGCACCATGGTGCTCCCCGCCGTCGCCGCCGCCGAGGCGCTGCAGCGCGAGGGGATTTCCGCCACGGTGGTCGACTGCCGGTTCATCAAGCCGCTGGACGAGGCCGCCCTGGAGCGCCTGTTCCCGCACCACCGCGCCGTGCTGACGGTGGAGGAGGGGACGGTGGTGAACGGCTTCGGCGCGTACGTGCGCAAGGCCATCGACGACCGCTGGCCGGAGGTGCATGGCGCCTCGATGGGGCTGCCCGACCTGTTCGTGGAGCATGGCGAGCGCGCCGAGCTGCTGGCGGAGCTGGGGCTGACGCCGGAGGGGATCGTCGCGCGCGCCCGGGTGCTGCTGGGCCGGCCCCTGCGCTCCCTGGCCGAGACGGCGTGAGCGCCCCGCCCGTGACGCGCCGCGTAGGCGTCGTCGGCCATTCGGACTACGCGCTGCTGAAGGAAACCCTCGCCCGCCTGGCAAGTTTCGCCGGGCGGGAGGGGGTTTCGCTCTTCTACGAGCCGCCGCTGCGCGAGCACGTGGGCGACGGGCAGGAGCTGACCGCCGATGCCTGCCACGGCCTGGACCTGCTGCTGACGCTGGGAGGCGACGGCACGCTGCTGCGCGGGGCGCGGATGGTGGCGCGCGAGGGTATTCCCGTCCTGGGCGTGAACCTGGGGCACCTGGGATTTTTGACCTCCGCGCCGCGTGACGAGATGGAGGCGGGGCTGTCGCGCTGGCTGGCGGGGGAGTTCTCCATCGACGAACGGCTGGTGCTGCTGGTGCACACGGAGACGGCGGAGGGCGAGCGGGGCAGGGACCACCTGGCGCTGAACGACGCCGTGCTCCACAAGGGCGGCGCCGCGCGGGTGATCCGCCTGAGCATGACGGCCACGCGCGACGTCGTCGGCAGCTACAGCGCCGACGGGATCATCCTCGCCACGCCCACGGGCTCGACCGCATACTCGCTCTCCGCTGGGGGCCCCATCGTCTCGCCGACGGTGGACTGCATCATCGCCACGCCCATCTGTCCGCATACGCTCGGCGTCCGCCCGCTGATCCTGCCCGCGGACGAAACGGTGATGGTGGAGGTGCTGTCGCCCACGCAGGAACTGCTGCTGACCATCGACGGGCAGGAAAGCGAAACGCTGGTTCCCGGCCAACGCGTCGTCGTGCGCCGCGCGCCGCAGCCGGTGCGCCTGGTCCGCTTCCCCGGCCAGACCTTCTTCTCCACCCTCCGCCGCAAGCTCAAGTGGGGAGACCTGGCGGAGCGGGAGTAGCGCCCATGCGGGCTCGATAATCACTGACGTGCCGGGTGAACGCCGCTCGCCCGTGCCTGGCTTTACAACCGGAACACCTTCATGCGTCTCGCCGCCATCTTCCTGTTGCTTCTCTCACAGATCGGATGTGCCACGCTCCCGCCGCGCGCGCCCGTAGTTCGCCCTTCGCTGTTCCTGGACCAGGCTCCGCTTCGCGGCGTCATCCTCAATGACATACCCCCGGAGTACGGTCTTGGGGAAAGCGGAGGCTGTATGACGTTATCCGAGTTCCGGATCGACTTGACGGATCTCGCGATTGCGGAAGACGGCCGGTTACGGATGGCGGGCACCATCCTGAGCGCGGATACGGCGAGGGGCCGCTCAGTCGTCGGAGCCCGGATCAGTCGACGGACTGGGGGCGCCATGGTGCCGGTTCAATGGGCGGCTCGGCCGATGAACGTGCTGGTGGAGGTGGACGAGGGCGCTGTCCTGGTGGTGGAGCTCATCGGCTACCGAACCCTGTACCTGGACCTGACGCGGCTCGCCGCCGTCGCCCGGAGCCGCGCGGCGGCTGACGCCGTAGCTCTACAGAAATAGAGGAGGATCGCCAGCCGCGCTTCCCTCGTCACCCGCAAACCCCCACGCTTCCTCCCATGCACCGCGTCCGCCGGGAAGACCTGCCCTTCCGTGGCAGCTCGCATCGCTTCGTCGGTGCGGACCAGGGGGACACCGGAGTTTCCGTGTTCCTCTTCCATGGCGAGCCCGGCAGCGGACCAGGTCCGCATCGCCACCCGTACGACGAGGTGCAGTTCATCCAGGAAGGCCGCGGCCTTTATACGGTGGATGGGGAGACGTTCGAGGCCGGCGCGGGGGACATCCTGGTGATCAAGGCCGGCGAGGTGCACAGCTTTCGCTGCGTGGGGGATGGACCCCTGGTGCAGATGGACGTCCATCTCAGTTCGACGTTCATCCAGGAGAACCTGGGCTAGGACACGTCCGTACGTCAGCGCGCGAACGCTGACTATCGACAGCCAGGAGAGCGAGACGCTAGTCCCCGGCCAGCGCGTCGTCGTCCGCCGCGCGCCGCAGCCGGTGCGCCTGGTTCGCTTCCCCGGTCAGACGTTCTTCTCCACCCTCTGCTGTAAGCAATCCAGAGCGCATGCCTGCACGTCGTCGTCGCTGGCTCCTCACCGTCCCCGTGCTGGCGATCGGGGCCGCGATCTGGTGGCTGTTCCTGCGCGAATCCGATGACCGCAGCGTGCTGCAAGTGAAGCTGCCGGCGAGCGTGCAAGGCGTCGAGTGCGTGTCGTGGGGCTTCACGGACGTGCTGACGAAGTGTGCGTTCAGGGTGGATCGGCACGATTATCCGAGGTTGCTGGAGGGGTGGAGCTTTACGCCGTTCCATTGCCCCCCTCAGAACAGCCAGGAGGCGGTCGGTGGCCCCGAGGTGGGACAGGTGTTCGCCGTAGCCGAATGTTTGTCGGCGAGGCCAGAGGAGTTCACGCATGGCGGCAGGGTGTTCGTCGTTGCCAGCGCCGACCGCACGCGCGGCGTGGTGGACCTGTATATCGAGTAGCGGTTCTCCGTGTCCGGGCGCGTATCGGGGCAGTGTGGGCGTTCGCTTCAACTCCTGATAGCGAGCGGTGCCGCCCGGCCCCGATTCCGATTGTTCTTGCGAGTGCCCCGCGGCAGGCCGATGTTGTCCAGCTACCGGCTGATCCTGATTTCCGCTCTCTTGCCATTGCTCCAGATGCGTTTCTTTTCGGCGCTACTCGTGCTTTCCGTTCCAGCGTGCGCCTCACTTCAGCAGACATCCTCCGCAGGCGGTTTCCCGGCGGGGACCGCCGAGTTGGTCGCGGAAGGGACGCTCTCCACCGCGGCGAACGAGTACAACCCCAGCCTGAGTCCAGACGGGCGCACGCTCGTGTTCGCCCGCTCGGAGCCGGAGTTCCGCAACGCGCGCATCCTCGTTTCGCATCTGCGGGACGGGCGCTGGAGCCCTGCCCAGCCGATCGTGTTCACCGACCCGCGCTACAGCGATACCGATCCCACGTTTTCCCCGGACGGCAACACGCTCTACTTCATCTCCAATCGCCCGGCGCCGGACCGGGACTCGGCGCGCGCCGACCTGGACATCTGGCGCGTGCGGCGGGTACAAGGGGGATGGGGAACGCCCGAGCACCTGGGCGACGCGGTGAACAGCCGTGCCCAGGAACTGGGGCCCACGTGGCACGCCGGTTCGCTCTACTTCGCGTCGTCGCGCGGAGGGCGGGCGCGGATGCTCGACATCTACCGTTCGCGCGAGGGCGCAACCGGTTTCGGGCCGGCGGAAGCACTGGACGGGGTCAACACCGAGGCGAGCGACAGCGACCCTGAATTCTCGCGCGACGGCCAAACCCTCCTGTTCTGGAGCGATCGTGCGGGAGGCCGGGGCCAAGCAGACGTTTACGCGAGCCGACGCACGGCCGAGGGCTGGTCGACCGCCCGGCTGCTGGAAGGCGAGATCAACTCATCGGGGTTCGACTTTACGCCATCGTTCTCCCCCGATGGGGGGTGGATCTACTTCGCGAGCATGCGCCAGGACTCTACTGGGAACCCGGTCGTGCACAACGGCCAATCCAATCTCTACCGGATCAGCAGTGGGTCGGCCCTCCCGTAGGCTTGGGCGAGGACGGCAAGACGGGGCGAACCCACTCCCGCGCCGCGAGGTCGCGCGCGAAGTTGCTCCGCCGCGGATGGCAGCGGCTTTGGGCTGGTGCCGCTCATTCCGGCGTCGGCGGCGAACTCGTCGGGGCGGTGGCTTGCGGCGGGCCGCGGCCTTCCAGCCGAGCGAGCGCATTGCCCGCGCGTCCGAGAACCTGATCGAGGCTTCCACGCGTGTAGCCCAGCCGGTGCGCTTCGCCCAGCAGTCGCTCGGCTTTGGCGTCGTCGTCGCGCTCGGCGGCGATCAGCGCGAGGTTGTAGTAGGCAATCGGGTAGACGGGATCCAGCCGCAGCGCCTCACGCAGGTAGCCCTCCGCCACATCCAACTCACCCAGGTGGTACTGTGCGGTGCCCAGGTTGTTGAGGGTCATCACCTCCACATCCGGCGAGTACACCGCCCATTGCAGCCACACCAGCTTCTTGAGCCCCGGACGGTCGCGGATCGTCTCCAGGAACCGCTCGAACTCCGGGATCGCCTCTTCGGGCTTGCCCGCTGCGAGAAGCCGGCGGCCACGGAAGAAGTCGCGGTAGAACACGCCCTGCAGCCGGCCCGGGAGGATTGTGAGCAGCGCGGCGAAAAAGAAGCCGAGCGGGCCGGCTACCCACACCAGGAGCGTGACCACGAGCGCGGCAACGGTCAGGAACACGGCTATGTAGCCCAGCTTCAGCCGCGTGGTGCGGTTCATGGTGTTCCCTGGCGTGGCGCGAGCGCTTTAGCCCTGGCCCGAGCCGCCTTCCACTGCTCGTCGACTCCAAGCACCCGTACCCACCGTTCGATATAACCTACGTCGATCGCCGCTTTTCGCCTGCGCAGCAACATCGCAGCGTCTTCAACCTGCCGTTCCGACCCCCCCATCCTGGCCCACTCGAGCTTCGCGACGATCAGGTCCTCGACACTCGTGATATCGATGCGAACGCCTTCGATCTCACCCGCTGCACGGCGCTCAAATTCCTCAAGGCTGAATGCCCGCGACTTGCGAACGATCAGATCGATCTTCCAGCCCGTGGCCAAGTCGATGACGTTGAACTGCCCTTCGCTGCGGACCGCCTCGAGCGCAGCGTTCTCGTCGACGTAGTACTCGGTCCTGGGAAGTTGAAGGACGAACGCGCGTACCTGGTCGGGCGTGGGGGAGATCACGAGATCGATGTCCTGCGTGGCCCGAGGCGCGCCATGGAAGGAACTCGCGAATGACCCGGTGAGCATGCGCGGGATTCCGGCCTGGTCCAGCGCGCGGAGGACACGGCTGAACAGATCTCGCGTGGTCACCGCAGGATCGGCGGCAGCGGCTGGCCCTCGAAGGCGTAGCGCAGGAGCTCGCGCTTGATCTCCCAGTCGGTCCACTCCGGGTGCTCCTGGCGCAGGCGGGCTGCAGCGAGCTCGCGCGCAAACTCACTCATCTCGATCGCCAGCAGGAGCCGCTGCTCCCCGGTCATCCGCCGGATGATCTCGTCCTGGATGGCGGCGGCTTCCGGGCTGGTGTCGCTCATCGGGGCGGCTTCGCCGGGCGCGCGGGGGCAATGGGCGCCTGCACGGGCGCGACCCTCGGGTCCTGCGGAAGGTTCGAGGGCGGCGGGATGGGACGGTCCTGTTCGCTCGGCGGGCGGCGCAGGGGCGAGCCGCCGGGCCGGGGGAACCCAGGACGCCGTGCGCCGGGGACGATGTCGACCAGGCTGTCCTTGCGCGGGCGTACCCCAGGCGGGGCGGACTGTGGCGGGATCGTCGGAGGCCCGCCCAACGACGGCGGGGGCCCGGCGCCGGCCGAGTCCGCTAAACCGGGTCGCTGCGTCGTCAGGCTGTCCACCTTCTTGGCGATCTCCTCCCAGGTGATGGACAGCGTCTCCGCGTCGCGCGCGTGGGCGTTCACCCACGCCTTCATCTGCTTTTCGGTGACGCGCTGCTTCTTGAGCGCGGCGGCGCGGTCCGCGTCCGTGGCGTTCGCGGGAAGGGTGCGCACGGCCACGTTGGCCGCCACGAACTTCTCGCGCGCCATCACTCCAGCCGGCTTCTCGTCGCCACCGCAGGCGGCGAGCGAGAACGCCAGGAAAACGGGAGTCCAGACGTGACGATCCACTTTCACCATCAATGCGTAACCTCTTACGGATTTTGCGGATAATACGCCGCACTTCGTGTCGATTCCAGTCGAAGCCGATCCGTCAGGCACCGGGCGGCTGAGGCTACCGGCGCCGCACGGGCGTGTCAACCCGTACGCGTTGCGCGGCCCTTGCATGGCCGGTAGCTTCGGACCGAACGCACGTATTCTCAACCGGAACCACATGCCAGGCGAACGAATGGCACGTTCATCCACACGCACGCGGGCGCTGCCCGCCGTGTTCGCGGCACTGGTGGCCGCGCAGGCGCTCGCCGCCCAGCAGGCGCCCCCGTCGCCCGCCGAGGTGCTGGGCCATCAGCTGGGCGAGCGGTTCACGCCCTACGCCGGGGTGCAGCGCTACTCGCAGGCGCTGGCCCAGGCCTCGGACCTGGTCGACTACCGGCCCTACGGCAGGACACCGGAAGGCCGCGAGCTGTTCCAGCTGGTGATCGCGTCGCCGCAGAACCTGCAGGCGCTGCCGCGCATCCTGGCCGCCAACGCCGAGCTCTCCCGGCCCGAGACGCCGGCCCCGCGCGCCGCCCAGATCGCCGCGACCAATCCCGCAGTGGTCTACTTCAGCTACGGCGTGCACGGCAACGAGACGTCGTCCAGCGAGGCGGCCCTGTACACGGCGTGGGACCTGGCCCGCGGCGCGCCCGAGGTGCGCGGCGTGCTCGATTCCGTGGTCGTCATCATCGATCCCGTCGCCAACCCGGACGGCCGCGACCGCTACGTGCAGTGGTTCCAGTCGGTCTCGGGCGCGCGGCCCAACGTGAACCCGCAGGCGCGCGAGCACCGCGAGCCGTGGCCCGGGGGGCGCTTCAACCACTACCTGTTCGACCTGAACCGCGACTGGTCGTGGGCCACGCAGCCGGAAACCAAGGCGCGGCTGGCCACGTGGTTCCAGTACAATCCGCAGGTGCACGTAGACTTCCACGAGATGTACTACAACTCGTCGTACTTCTTCTTTCCCGCGGCGGCACCCATCAACCCCATCTACCCGGATCACATCCTGGAGTGGGGGCGCCGCTTCGGGCAGGGGAACGCGCGGGCGTTCGATGCGCAGGGGTGGGCCTACTACACGGGCGAGGCGTTCGACCTGTTCTACCCCGGCTACGGCGACTCGTGGCCCAGCCTGACCGGCGCCGTGGGGATGACGTACGAGCAGGCGGGGCACGGCGCGGCGGGGCTGGCCATCCAGCAGGAGTCCGGCGACACGCTGACGCTTCACGACCGCGCCCAGCACCACCGCACCAGCGGCCAGGCTACGCTGCGCACGGCCGCGACGGGCAAGAGCCGGCTGCTGCTGGACTACGCCGAGGGCCAGCGCGGCGCCGGGCGCGGCGAGCGCGACTTCCTGCTGGTGCCGGGCGACGATCCCACGCGCGTGGAGTCGATGGTGAGCCACCTGCGCCGCCAAGGGATCGAGGTGGAGCGCGCCACGGCGGGCTTCTCCACGGGCGCCGACCCGTTCCCGGGCTTCACCGACCGCACGCAGTTCCCGGCGGGGACGTACAGGGTGCGCGCCCGCCAGCCGATGGGGCGCCTGGCCATCACCCTGCTGCAGCCCGAGACGGAGCTGCGCGCCGAGTACTCGTACGACGTGAGCGCCTGGTCGCTGCCGTACGCGTACGGCGTGGCGGCCTTCCGCGCCCCGGCCGGCGCGGGAGGCGGATGGGCCCCGGTGCCCGCCCCCGCGGGCGAGGCCGTGACGGCGCAGGTGCCCGCGGCCGGCTACGGCTGGCTGGTGGCGCCCGGCGGTGCCGCCGCGGGCCCGATGGTTCGCTTCCTGGCGGCCGGCGGACGGGCGAGCGTGGTCACCAAGCCTTCCACCTACGCGGGACGGCGCTGGCCGGCGGGCACGTGGTTCATCCCCGCGCGCGGCGACTCGGTGCAGGCGCGCCTCACCCGGGCCGGGTTGGGCGGCATGGCCGTGCCGGTGGCGTCGGGGCTGGCGGAAAGCGGCATCGACCTGGGCAGCGAAAACGTGATCGGCCGCAGGCTGCCGCGCGTGGCGGTGATCGGCGGCGAGGGCGTGGCCCCCACCTCGTTCGGCGCGCACTGGTTCTTCCTGGAGCAGGAGATGGGGATGCCGTTCGACGCCGTGCTGGGCAGCGAGCTGGCCTCGCTGGACCTGTCGGAGTACGACGTCCTGGTGCTCCCCGACGCGTCGCCGCGCGCCCTGCGCGGGGCCGACGAGGCGCTGAAGACCTGGATCCAGAACGGCGGCCGCCTGGTCGCGGTCGCCGGCGGCGCCGAGGTGGCGGCCGGCATGGCAGAGGTCAAGGTGCGCGAGCGCGGCCAGGCGGACAGCGCGCGTGGTGGCGTGTCGCGCTTCCTGGAGGGGCGCGAGGAGCGCCAGCGGCGCGAGTGGCGGCAGGAGGTGCCCGGCGCCATCCTCCCCGTGCGGCTGGATCCCGCGCACCCGCTGGCGTTCGGGGCGGGGCTGGACGGGCGCCCGGGCGAGACCTTCGCCCTGCACGCGGGCACGCTGGTCTTCGAGCCGGCCGAGAACGTGGAGACCCTGGCCTACTTCCCGGCCCGGCTGAACCGCATCTCCGGCGTCATCAGTCCCGAGAACGTCCGCCGGTTGGAGGAGGGCGGCTGGGTCGTCACGCGGCGCATGGGGCGGGGAAGCGTGGTGCTGTTCGCCGACGACCCGCTCTTCCGCCTGTTCTGGCGCTCCACGAACCCGCTGTACGTGAACGCCATCCTGCTGGGGCCGTGATCTCCTCGGAGTCCTGACGAGCCGGCCTCACGAAGTGGCCGCTGTGGGGGCACGGAGCGCACCGGTGAGCCGGGGACGCGCTGCCCGTGCGAACCGCAGTCAATGCAGGGGCGCACCCACGGCGTGCTGGCGCTAAAAGTCCGGCACGCCATGGTACGCAAGAAGCCCCGCCGGACAGCCGGCGGGGCTTCTTCGATGGTGGTGAGGGGCCGGGGAGCACGCCCGGCGCGTGCTCCCCGGCCGCCTTCTGTGGAGCTTATGGCTGCTCGGTACGCAGCTGCACGTTGTCGTCGCGCCCGGGGACGTCACGCGGAACCGCGCCACCCGGATCGAGCGGGTTGCGGACCACCTCGCGCGCGTTGGGTTGCGGAGCCGCCTGAGGCATGGGCGGGCACGTGGGCGCACTGCGGATCAGGGTCACGCGCGTCCACACGAAGAATGCGTTGGGAAAATCGCGCCACTCCGTCCAGGCGCCCGTCATCATGTTCACCGTCACGAATTCGATCTCGGCACCGTCGTTTCCGACTCCGTTGGCGTAGTTCCCCAGCATCCGCACGCGGTCGCCGTTCCCGGCGGGAACCGTTCCCTTCTGAAACCACCGTCCCCGCCACCCCATGAAGCTGGGCGAATACCATGTTCCGTTGGCTAGGATGCAGATGTCCTGGATCGCCATGGGCGCGAGGCCCGGCGTGTTGTCGTTGAAGAACGACAGCCGCCATCGCCCGACGGCAGTGTTGGCCTGCGCTTGGGCCGGCTGCGCCGAAGCCAGCGCCAGGAGCGTGGCGGCCAGGCATGCCAGGCCGCGCGTGGAGATGTGCATTCTCATGGATCCTCTCAGGAAAGATGAAGCGGGATGAAGGTTGCCACGGGGATTCTGGAGGGCGGGCCGCGCCGATGGAGTGCCTGCCGGGATCGGAGTGCCCGAGATGTGGCGCCTTGCGGAAGCGCAATACCGGGGCCGTGCGGCGCTACGTGTACCAAGTTATTGCTGGACAGGTGGATGCGCGGATCGGTAGCCCGTGCGCCAACACGCGCATCCGGAGGGTTGTGTCCCATTTCACGCAGGCATGGGTCTGTTGTGCCGCACCGACGGCCGGCGAACGTCCGGCGGGCGAGCGTCGTGAACCGGCTGGGCGAGTCTGGCCCTGGGCTGCCGCGAGGCCTCACCGGCCGCCAGCGGGGCCCCTTCCTTGGGCCCCTCGCGCGTCGGTTTGCGCGGGACGTACGCCTGACGGGATGGCAGAGCGGGGCGGTATGGAACTTGTCTTTCTCAGCGGCAGCAACGCCCGGCGGGTCCGCGTGGTGATCAACTGGAAACCACGAGAATGGCGGCCGCTGTTGGCGAATGGGTGACGCATGAATTTCTTCGATGTAGAGGAGCGATGATCAACTTCGACCGGCTGACTGTCAAATCGACAGAAGCCATTCAGTCCGCCGCGAACGAGGCCCGGAAGGCGGGCAACCCGTCCATCGAGGACCTTCACCTGTTGTCGGCGCTGATCGCGCAGGCGGAGGGCATCGTCGTGCCCATCCTGCAGAAGGTGGGCGTGAACGTCACCCGGCTGCGGACCGAGGTGGACGCCGCGTCGGCGCGCCTCCCGAAGCAGTCCGGCGGCTCGCAGCCCACCATCTCGCGCGAGCTGAACGAGGCGCTGGACCGCGCCGAGGACGAGGCCCGCAAGCTGGGCGACGAGTACGTGAGCACCGAGCACCTGCTGCTGGGGCTGGCCGACAAGGGCTTCAGCACGCGCGACCTGCTCAAGGCGCAGTCTGCCGGGGCCGACGCGCTGCGGCAGGCGCTGGAGCAGGTGCGCGGCTCGCACCGGGTGACGGACCAGAGCCCGGAAGACAAGTACCAGGCGCTGCAGCGCTTCAGCACCGACCTCACCGAGCGCGCGCGCCGCGGCAAGCTGGACCCGGTGATCGGCCGCGACGAGGAGATCCGCCGCGTGGTGCAGGTGCTCAGCCGCCGCACCAAGAACAACCCGGTGCTCATCGGCGAGCCGGGGGTGGGCAAGACGGCCATCGTCGAGGGGCTGGCGCAGCGCATCATCAACGGCGACGTGCCCGAGGGGCTGCGCGACAAGACGCTGATCTCGCTGGACATCAGCGCCATGCTGGCGGGCGCCAAGTTCCGCGGCGAGTTCGAGGAGCGCCTGAAGGCCGTGCTCAAGGAGCTGAGCGACTCGCAGGGCAAGTTCATCGTCTTCATCGACGAGCTTCACACCATCGTGGGCGCGGGCAAGACCGAGGGCTCGCCCGACGCCGGCAACATGCTGAAGCCGGCGCTGGCCCGCGGCGAGCTGCGCGTCGTCGGCGCGACCACGCTCGACGAGTACCGCCAGTACATCGAAAAGGACGCGGCGCTGGAGCGGCGCTTTCAGCCGGTGTTCGTGGGCGAGCCGTCCGTCGAGGACACCATCGCCATTCTGCGCGGCCTCAAGGAGCGGTACGAGGTGCACCACGGCGTGCGCATCACCGACCCGGCCATCGTGGCGGCGGCGACGCTCTCCAACCGCTACATCGGCGACCGGTTCCTGCCGGACAAGGCCATCGACCTGATCGACGAGGCCGCCAGCCGCCTGCGCATCGAGATCGACTCGCTACCGCAGGAGATCGACGAGGTGGAGCGCCGCATCATGCAGCTGGAGATCGAGCGGCAGGCGCTGGGGCGCGAGAGCGACGCCGAGTCGCGCGACCGGCTGCAGCGGCTGGAGCAGGAGCTGGCGGAGCTGCGCGAGCGCTCGTCAGGGATGAAGGCGCAGTGGCAGGCCGAAAAGGCGGCCATCCAGCTGATGCGCCAGAAGAAGGAGAAGCTGGACGAACTGAAGGTGGAGCTGGACCGCGCCAGCCGCACGGGCGACCTGAACCGCGCGGCCGAGATCCAGTACGGGCAGATCCCCTCGCTGCAGAAGGAGATCGAGCAGGACGACGCGCGCCTGCACGAGCTGCAGAAGACGTCGCGCTTCCTGAAGGAAGAGGTGGACAGCGACGACATCGCCGAGGTGGTGGCACGGTGGACGGGCATCCCCGTCAGCCGCATGGTGCAGAGCGACCGCGAGCGGCTGGCCAAGCTGGACCAGCACCTGAACAAGCGCGTGATCGGCCAGCCGGAGGCCACGGAAGCAGTCGCCAACGCCGTGCGCCGCAGCCGCGCGGGGATGCAGGATCCCAACCGCCCCATCGGCAGCTTCATCTTCCTGGGGCCCACGGGCGTCGGAAAGACGGAGACGGCCCGCGCCCTGGCTGAGTTCCTCTTTGACGACGAGGAGGCGATGGTGCGCATCGACATGTCGGAGTACATGGAGAAGCACGCCGTCAGCCGCCTGGTGGGCGCCCCCCCGGGGTACGTGGGCTACGAGGAGGGCGGACAGCTGACCGAGGCCGTGCGCCGGCGCCCGTACTCGGTGGTCCTGTTCGACGAGATCGAAAAGGCGCACCCGGACGTGTTCAACATCCTGCTGCAGATCCTGGACGATGGCCGTGTGACGGACAGCCAGGGTCGGATGGTAAACTTCCGCAACGCGGTCATCATCATGACCAGCAACCTCGGAAGCCCGCTCATCCTGGAGCGCGCGGCGGAGCTGGCGGACCGGGCGACGGCCGTGGGGGTGGAGAACGCGGTGATGGCGGAGCTGCGGCGCCACTTCCGCCCGGAGTTCCTGAACCGCGTAGACGAGACGATCGTCTTCCGTCCGCTGGGCCGTCCGGAGCTGAAGACCATCGTCGACCTGCAGCTGAAGCGGCTGGAGGCGCTGCTGGCGGACCGCAAGCTGGGGCTGCAGGTGACGGACGCGGCCCGGGAGCTGATCGCCGAGGAGGGCTACGACCCGGCGTACGGCGCCCGCCCGCTGAAGCGCGCCATCCAGCGCCTGGTGCAGAACCCGCTGGCGCTGCACGTGTTGGAGGGCGAGTTCGAGGAGGGGGATACGGTGGTGGTGGACGCGGAGGCGGGGCGGATCTCGTTCCGCAGCGTTGGGGCGGGGCCGGCGGAGGCGCGCGCCGCCTGAGGGGAAGTGCGTGAGTGCGTCAGTGCGTTAGTGCGTTAGTACAATCGAATCCGGGCGGGTGTGCCTGCCTGGCCCGATCGTCCCCGGGAAGGGAACTTCGCTCCCTTGAGACGGATTGCCGGTGCATGCCGAGAGAGCCCCCACCCCCCGGCCCCCTGCCCCCGCTGCGCAGGGCTACCCATTACCCACATCTCTGATAGGGGTGTCAGGGCCGAAATACAAGGCGCAGTCTGCAAAAATGCCGTGGGAGCGTAGGTTTGAGGCCGCGTCAAACCCGTCGTCGACGTAGGAGTGTGTGGCGTCTACGCACCG